>NZ_LFVW01000255.1:0-10374 GCF_001182915.1 Kitasatospora sp. MY 5-36 | reverse complement strand
CGGGGCGGTGCCGGGGCCCGGTAGCCGAAGGGGCGCGCGAACAGCGCCAGCAGCGGGAGCAGGAGCGCGCCCGCGACCACCGCGCCGAGCGCACCGAGCAGCTCGAAGAGCCGGACCAGCGCCGCGTCGCCGCGCCAGAGCAGGAGCGCGCACGCCAGCGCGGCGAGCACGTGGGCGGCGGCCATTCCCGGTGACATGCCGTGGGACATCCCGTGCGCCATGTCGTGCGCCGGTCCTTGCGCCGGTGCGCTCACCAGGTCCTGCGCCGTGCCGTACGACCCGCCGCCGTGCAACGCGCCGTCGGGCATCATGTGTGGTCCGTCGGGCATCCCGGTCATCCCGGGCAGGCCCGCGTCCACGGCGGTCGCGCCCGAGCCCCCGTGGTGCGTCCCGGCCGCCGGCCGCAGACTGCCGGTGGCCGGCGGGACGTCCGGGTCGATGCCCGCCATCCGCGCCAGTTCGACCGGGGAGAGCCCGCCGGGGGCCCGGTCGGGGTTGCAGAGCAGGAGGGCGGCCCAGTCCGTGGTGGCGAGCCGGCCGAGGCCGCCGCCCCCTTGGGAGAACGCCGCGGCCTGTTCGAACAACTGGTGCAGCGCGGTCTGCGCCACGACCATCCAGAGGCTGATCACCCCGAGTCCGCGCCGCTTCCCGGCGAGCAGCCAGGTCAGCCCGAGGACCGCCCCGAACCCGCCGGCCAGCACCGTCGGAGAGACTCCGGATCCGGCCATGGCGACGTGCGCGGTGGCGGCCATCGCCACGCACAGCGCGGCGAAGACCACGGCGCGCAGCAGGCGGATCCGGTCGGTCATCACGATGGCACTCATCGTCGCACCCGCCCTGCCCGGCCCGTAGTGCACCCTCCGGTCATGGCCGGTTCTGTGCCGTGAGACCATGCCCGGCCGCCGGCCCCCGGAGCCCGCCGGATCACCACCCGGTTCGGTCCGCCGACCCGACGCGACGAACCGAACAACGGCTCGTAGGACCATCGGGGCGGTTTGACAGCACGTACCCCATTGCTCACTTAATGTGCACCACCCCGTACGGTGCGTATCGGGACGACGCTGTTCAGAAGCAGGGAGGTCCGGCCTTGGAGACCCCGACGGATACCTCGGCGCCCATTGCCGACAATGCCAAGTCCGCTGCCCCCACGGAGCCGACCGTCCCGCAGCAGGCGACAGGCCGGAAACAGGCGACGGCCGTGGTTGAAGTCGAAGCCGAGGAACTCGGCGAGCAGGCCGAAGCCGCCGCCCCGGCCGGAGCTGTCGAGCAGGCCGGAGCTGTCGAGCAGGCCGAAGCCGTCGAGCCGGCTGAAGCAGAGGAGTCGGCCAAGGCTGAGGAAGCTGCCGCCCCGGCCGAATCCGCCGAGTCGGCCGACGTTGCCGGACCAGCCGAAGCCGCGGAGCGGGCCGAAGCCGAAGAGCCGACCGAAGCGGCGGAGGCGGCCGGAACCGCTGAACCGGCCGAGGCCGCAGAGCAGGCCGACCCACCCGGGTCCACCGAGCCCGCCGACGAGGCCGACCCCGCCACCCCGGCTGAAGCAGCGGAGTCGGCCGAGGCCGCCACCCCGGCCGAGCCCGCGAAGCCGACCGAGCCCGCCGCCCTGCCCGCGTCCGTCGACCTCGCGGACCCCGGCTTCTGGCAGCTTCCCGCCCCCGACCGCGCCGCCGCCTTCGCCGAGCTGCGCCGCCGCCCCGGTCCGGTGTTCTTCGGCGATCGTGCCACCGGTCGCGGCTTCCACGCCCTGGTCCGTCACGCCGACGTGGTCGAGGCCAGCCGCACCCCCGCCGTCTTCCTCAGCGGCCCCGGTGTGACCACCCCCGTCCCGGCCCGCTGGGTCCGGCTGCTGTTCGGCGACTCGATGGTGAACCTGGACGACCCCCGCCACGCCCAGCTGCGCCGGATCGTCTCGCGGGCGTTCACCCCGCGGCTGCTCGACCGGGTCGAGGAGGACGTCCGGCGGATCAGCACCGAGCTGGTCGACCGGATCGAGCGGGAGCGGCCGGGGGACTTCGTGACCGCGGTCGCCGCCGAACTCCCGTTCCAGGTGATCTGCACCATGATGGGCATCCCGGAGCGGCCGCGCCGCACCATCCTCGACCTGGTCAACCGCACCTCCGAGGACATCGGTGTGGCCCGGCCGCTGCGCCGCCGGCTGCGGGTGCCGGGGCGCGGGCTGCGGGCGCTCGCCCGGATGCAGGGCATCGTCGCCGGGATCGGCCGCCAGCGCCGTCGCCGGCCGGAGGAGGACCTGATCTCCGCGCTGGTCACCGCCGACGTGGACGGCCGCCGGCTCACCGGGCGCGAGCTGGGCGCCTTCTTCAGCCTGCTGCTGGTCGCCGGGGTCGAGACCACCCGCAACGCGCTGGCCCACGGCCTGCACCTGCTGACCGTCCACCCCGAGCAGCGCGCCCTGCTGCTCGAGGACCTCGACGGACGGCTCGGCGGCGCGGTGGACGAGATGGTCCGCCACGCCACGCCGATCATCCAGTTCAACCGGACCCTCGCCGTCGACCACGAGCTGGGCGGCTCCGGCGGCCCGCTGCTGCGCGCGGGGGAGAAGGTCGCGCTGTTCTACGGCTCGGCCAACCGCGACGAGGAGGTCTTCCCCGACCCCGACGTCTTCGACATCACCCGCACGCCCAACGCCCACCTCGGCTTCGGCGGCGGCGGTCCGCACTACTGCCTCGGCGCGCACCTGGCCCGGCAGGAGATGACGACGCTGTTCCGCGAGCTGTTCACCCGCCTTCCCGAGGCGCGGTCGGTCGGCGAGCCGCAGCTCGTCCCGTCCAGCTTCGACCACCGGGTCCGCTCGCTGCGCTTCACCTTCTGAGCCTCCTGAGCGCCCCGGCCGCCCTAGGTGTCCCGGCTGCCCCGGAGGTCCAGGCTGCCCCGGACGCCCTGGACCTCCTGAGCGACCGGTCCCCTCCGGACAGCCGGGGCTCCGGCGGCTACTCGGCCGGCTCCCAGACCGCGTTGTCGTGCGCGAACAGCACCCGGTGCGGCCCGTGCTCGGCCACCCGGTCGAGCCAGGCCCGGTACCCGGGCAGCGGCGGGGCCACGCCCTCGCGCACCGCCCGCCGGGCGAGCACCGCCTGCCCGTACTCGGAGGCGAAGTCGTAGGCCTGCCCGGCCAGCAGGACCGGCCCGCCGCCCGGGCGGTCCACCAGCAGCGACTGGTGGCCCCCGGTGTGGCCGGGGGTGGGCAGCACCCGGACGCCCGGCCAGACCTCGGCCTCCCCGTCGAGTTCGCGGTACTCGGCGCCGGGGAAGTCGACCAGCGCGTCGATGGTGTACCCGCCGCGCCGGGCGGTGGCCAGCTCCTCGGCCTGGACCAGGACGGGCGTGCCGGCGAACAGCGGGTTGCCGCCGCAGTGGTCGAAGTGGAGGTGGCAGTTGACCACCAGGTCGATGTCGGCGACGGCGACCCCGGCCGCCGCGAGCGCCTCCGGCAGCGGGCGGCGGACCGGGCGGTAGTGCGCCTCGGTCTCCGGTTCGCCGCCACCGATCCCGGTGTCGAACAGCAGCAGCCCCTCCGGACGCCGGACCAGGTACGCGAGCACCGGTTCCACGCGCGGCTCCGGGCCGCCCACTTCGGTGGCCGGTCGGACGAAGTACCCCAGGTCGAGACGGCGGATCACGTGCAATTCAGCCCCCATGTCGCAGTGCGTCGCTCTGCCCCCGTACGGGCGGCCGCGCGGGCCCCCCGTTCGCACCCTACCCGCCGACCGGCAGCCCCCGGTCGGCCTTCACCTGCTTCATCGTCAGGTGCGAGTTGACCTGCGCGATGCCCGGCAGGCCGGAGAGCACGTCGGTGATGAAGCGTTCGTACGCGGCGATGTCGGCCACCGCGATCCGCAGCAGGTAGTCGGGCTCGCCGAACAGCCGGTGGGCCTCCACCACTTCCGGCAGCTCGGCCACCCGGCGCTCGAACTCGGCGACCGTCACCTGGTCCTCGTGACGCATGGTGATCGTCACGAAGGGCTGGAACCCGCGCCCGACCGCCGCGCCGTCCAGCACCGCCCGGTAGCCGCGGATCACACCGTCCTGCTCCAGTTGACGCACCCGGCGCAGGCAGGGGGACGGGGTGAGGTCCACCCGGGAGGCCAGCTCGGCATTGGTCAGGCGCCCGTCCTGCTGGAGCTCGCGGAGGATTCTGCGGTCGATTCGGTCCATGGCGCAACATTCTGCCAAAACGCCGCTCCGACCAGCACGAAGTCGCCATCGCGTGCCAGCCCGATCCGGCTACCTTCAGTGACCGAACCCGCTGCCGGGTCACTCCGGCAGATCCCCGGGGCACCCCGGCAGGCCGCTGGAACAACCTCCGGCCGACCCGCCGGAACGACCCCTGGCCGATCCGCCGGGCCCACACCGCGACGAGCACGACAGGCCACGCCCACGCCCATGGACACCCACGCCCTCCTCCTCTTCCTCGGAGTCGACCTCCTGCTGGTCTGCACCCCGGGCCCCGACTGGCTCTACATCGCCGCCCGCGGCCTCGGTCAGGGACGCCGTGCCGCGCTGATCGCGGTCGGCGGGGTCTGCGCCGGGTACGCCGTCCACACGCTGCTCTCCAGCGCCGGACTGGCCGCCGCGCTGCGCGCCGTCCCGGCCGCCCTGCCCGTGCTGCGCCTCACCGGCGCCGCCTACCTGCTGGTGCTGGCCGTCATGATGCTGCTGGCGCTGCGCAAGAGCGGGGGCGCGGCCGCCCTCGCGGCGCCCAAGCCGCAGCCCACCACGACGGTGCTGCGCCAGAGCATGCTGACCGCGCTGCTCAACCCCAAGGGGCTGCTGCTCTACCTGTCCCTGGTGCCGCAGTTCGTCGACCCGGACGCCACCCTGCCGGTCGGCGGCCAGGTGCTCGCGCTCGGCTCGCTCAACGTGCTGGCCTGCGCGGTGGTGTACGGGCTGGTCGCGTACGCCAGTGGGCGGCTCGGCGGCCGGTTCGGCGGCACCCCGCAGGCGGCCCGCCGGATGACCATGGTCTCGGCGGTGCTGTTGATGCTGGTGGCGGGCGTCACAGCGAGCGCCTGAGAACGGGAGCACAATGCCGGGCATGACCGAGCGCCCGTTGCCAGAAGGAACCACCGCGGCCACTGGAACCACCGGAACGGCGGCAGCCGCCGGAGCCGTCGACCGCCCGACCGCCCACGCCTGGGCGGCTCTCGGCGGACCGCCCGAGCTGCTGGAGCGGGTGACCTTCCACGGCCCGGAGGACGTCCTGCCCTCCGGGCTGCCGGTGCGCCGGCTCGCCCGGGCCACCGTGGCGGTCTGTTCACTGGCCGCCGCCGAGCTCGCGTCCCACCGCGCCGGAGGCTCGGCGCCCCTGGCCGCGTCCGTCCCCGCCGTCCGGGTGGACCAGGGGGCCGTCGCCACCGCCTTCGTCAGTGAGCGGTACCTGACGGTCGACGGCCGCGCGCCCGTCAACTTCGCCCCGCACTCCGGCTTCTGGCGTACCGCCGACGGCTGGGTGCGCACCCACGCCAACTACCCGCACCACCGGACCCGGCTGCTCTCCGCCCTCGGCCTCGCCGCGGACGCCGGGCCCGAGCAGCTCGCCGAGGTGCTCGGCAGGCTGCCGGCCGAGCGGATCCAGGAGCGTGCGTACGCGGCGGGAGCGCTCGCGGTGGCCGTCGTGCCGGTGAGCAGCGCCGTGCACCCCCTCGTGGAGCACCTGGAGGTCGGCGCCGCCGCCGGAACCGCGCCGGTCCGCCCGCTCGGCCAGGCCCCGGTGGACCGGCCCGCCGCCGGGATCCGGGTCCTCGACCTGAGCCGCGTGATCGCCGGACCGGTGGCCACCCGTACCCTCGCCCTGCTCGGCGCCGACGTCCTGCGGGTCGACTCGCCCCGGCTGCCCGAGGCCGACGACGCCCACGCCGACACCGGTTTCGGCAAGCGCTCCACCCGCCTCGACCTCGCCGAGCCCGCCGACCGCGCCGTCTTCGACGGCCTGCTCGCCACCGCGGACGTCGTCGTCTCCGCGTACCGCCCCGGCTCCCTCGACGCCCACGGCCTCGGCCCCGACGCGCTGTTCGCCCGTCGCCCGGACCTGATCCTCGCCCAGCTCTGCGCCTGGGGCTGGACCGGCCCCTGGGCCGGGCGGCGCGGCTTCGACAGCCTGGTCCAGGCGGGTGTCGGCATCGCCGCCCACGAGGCCGCCCCCGAGACCGGATCCGCCACCGGCGGCCGCCCCGGCGTGCTGCCCGCCCAGGCCCTCGACCACGGCACCGGCTACCTCGTCGCCGCCGCCGTGCTGCGCTCCCTCACCGACCAGCGCACCCGCCGCCCCGGCGGCCGCCACCTGCGCTTCTCCCTCGCCGGCACGGCCTCCTGGCTGCTGCACGGCATCGAACCGGAGACGCCGCGGGGAGGCCCGTCCGAGCCCTACGACCCCGCCCGCCGGCTGGCCGAGGTCGACTCCCCGTACGGGCGGCTGCGCCACGCCCTGCCGCCGATCGGGTACGAGGGGGCGCCCGCCGACTGGTCGCGCCCGCCGGGGCGTTGGGGAACGGACGAGCCGGTCTGGCTCTGACGGCCTCGGGCGGGCGCTGTCCGAGGCGTCTGGCAGCATCGCCGTCATGACCGCACACGCCACGGACTACACCTGGTTCACCCGGTGCTACCCCGTCCTGGGGGAGGCCTGCTGCCTCACCCAGGTGCAGGGGCTCGAGGCCGGTGAACTGCTGCGCCGCTTCAACGCCCTGCCGGGGACGGGCGCCGTCGGGCTGGAGGGGGTGGTGGCCCGCTGGAGCTCCTACACGAACGGGGCCGACGCCGAGGCCAGGGAGCTGTTCGACCCCGCCGAGGACCGGTTGCTCGTCGCCGTCACCGAACTCGACGGCTGGGCACTCGCGGTGGAGCCCTTCGGCTACCTCGGCATCCTGGAGAAGGAGATCCTCCGGCTCGCCGAGGGCACCCGGCTGGTCTCGCACTACCGCAACGCCCTGGGGGCCGACCACTTCCACTGGTGGGAGCACGGCATCCAGCGGCTGCACTTCGAGCCGCTCTTCCCCGACCAGCGGGACGGCGCGGACGCCGAGGCGCCCGGCATCCCCGAGCTGCTGACCGCCTGCGGCTTCGAGCTGGAGACGGAGGCGTACGACCTGTGCGGCGAGGCCGCGTTCGCGCTCGCCGAGCGGCTGACCGACGTCCGGCTCGACCCGGAACGGCTGGAGGCCGCGACCTTCCGGATCGGCTACGCGCCGCGTCCGTGAGCCGTTCCGGGCCCGTGAGCCGCTCCGCGTCCGTGAGCCGTTCCGCCCAGCGCCGAGGCCGCGCCCCGGCGGGACGCGGCCTCGGTGTTATAGGACGGCTGTTGTCAGACCCCGGACGGGATCTGCTTGGCCCGGCTGCGGACCTGGAGTGCCGTCACGATCTCGACCAGGCCCAGGATCACCAGCCAGCACCCGGACAGTACGGCCAGCGCGGTGATCGACCCGACCGGCCACACCATCAGCAGCACACCGGCCAGGGTGTTGGCCACGCCCGCGAAGGCCTGCCAGCCCCGGGCGGGCATCATCGGGTCGGAGATCGCGGCGGCGAGCTGGGTGATGCCGCGGAACAGCCAGCCGATCCCGATCCAGAGCGCGAGCAGCAGCAGCGACTGCACCGCACTGCGGAAGCAGAGCAGTCCCAGCAGCACGCAGATCGCGCCGCTGATGAAGGCCAGCACCCGCAGCGCGGTGGTGGAGTGGGTGCCGAACGCGGCGATCAGCTGCACGATGCCGATCACCAGCAGGTAGAGGCCGAACAGCACGCCCACCACCAGGAGCGTCTCCCGGGGCCAGGCGAAGACCACGATCCCGAGGGCGAGCGAGGCGAGTCCGGCGACCAGCAGGACCTGCCAGGCGGCCTTGGCGAGCAGTCCGAGCGGACCCTGGACCGGGGTGCCGTCGGGGGTGATGATCGGAGGGGCCACGGTGGCGTACTCCTCGGGGCTGACGCCGGGGCGGCCGGCTGACGGGCAGGGAACGAACCCCAGCCTCTCCGCGCCACGGTCGGACCGCGCGTCGGATACGGCCGTTCGAGGGATTCGCCGCGGTCGCCGGAACGTCACCCTCCGGACACTTGCCGTCGATACCATCCGTCGGTATGACTTCTGAAGGGTGGGGGACCCCTCCGGTCGAGCCGATCAGCCAGCACTACATCGTCTGCGGGGGCAACGCGCTGGCACACCGACTGGTCCTGGAACTCGTCGAGCACTACGAGGTGCCGGTCGTCGTCCTGGTCGCCGACCGGACCCGCGACCACGCGCCGCAGATCGAGCAACTCTCCGGCGTGGCGGCGGTCGTGGAGTACGCCAGCGTCACCGAGGAGGCGCTGCGCGCGGTGTCCATCGGCACCGCGCGCGGCCTCGCCCTGGTCGAGGGGAGCGACCAGGAGAACATCCACGCCGCGCTCAGCGCGCAGAACCACAACCCGGACATCCGCATCGTGTTCCGGATGTTCAACCAGCGGCTCGGCGAGAACATCGAACGGCTGCTCAGGAACGGTGCCGCGCTCTCCGGCTCCGCCACCGCCGCCCCGGCCTTCGCCTCCGCGGCGCTCGGGCGGCCCAACTCGGTGGAGATCGAAGGGCGTTACCTGCACATCGCGTTCGACGACGACATCACCTCCGACCGGATCTGCGTGGTCGCCGACCAGATCGACCGGCAGGACCTCGGAAGGATCCGGCTGCTGCCCGAGCAGCAGGGCGACTCGGCCGAATTCGTCCGGCTCGCCGCCGAGTTCGGCGACCAGGGGCCGATCCGCCCCGGTGGCGTACGGCCCGAACCGGCGCCAGCGGCCGAACCAACGCCGGCGGCCGACCGGGAGCCTTCGGCCGAACCGGAGCCTTCGGCCGGGCCGATGCCGGCGGCCGGTCCGGTGCCGTCGCCCGGCCCCGCCCCGGAGGGGGAGCCGGGTGGCCGGGCGGCGCTCCAGGTGCTGCGGATCGAGCCCCGGGAACCGATCGACTGGATGAGACGGCTGCGCTGGCGGCTGCTCGACACCATGCGCTTCTTCACCAGTGCCCGGATGCGCCTGGTGCTGCTCACCGCCCTCGCGGCGGTGCTGCTGGCCTTCGGCGTGCTCTGGTACCTCAACCGGAACTTCGGCTGGACCGTCTACATCGCGCTGCTCGACCTGGCCGGCGCCGCCCAGCCGGACCAGCTCTCCGACGTCGCCGCCGGGACGGGGGCGGGCACCGGCGGGTTCTGGCAGCGGGTCGCGCAGGTGGTGATCACCATCTGCGGGATCACCTTCGCGCCGGTCGCCACCGCGATCGCGGTCGAGGTGCTGGGCTCCGGGCGGCGCGGGCAGCCGCGCAACCCCGGGGCGGGCACCCGGGACCACGTGATCGTCGTCGGCCTCGGCAACGTCGGCACCCGGGTCGCGACCCAGCTGCACACCATGGGCGTGCCGGTGGTCTGCATGGAGCGGGACCCGCAGGCGCGCGGCATCGCCGCCGTACGGGCACTGGGGATCCCGGTGGTGATGGGCGACGGCCCGTTCGAACAGCAGCTGCGCCGGGCCCGGCTGAAGCACAGCAGGGCGCTGGTCGCGGTCAGCGGGGACGACGCCACCAACCTGGAGGCGGCCCTGGAGGCGCGCCACGGGAATCCCGAGGTCCGGGTGGTGGTGCGGCTGTTCGAGGACGACTTCGCGAGTCACTTCTACAAGACGCTGGACAACGCGGCCTCCCGGTCGGTGTCCTACCTGGCCGCGCCCGCCTTCGCGGCGGCGCTGATGGGGCGCGAGGTGCGCGGGACGCTGTCGGTGCTCCGGCACGTGCTGCTGATCGCCGAGCTGACGGTGGAGGACGGCAGCGGGCTGATCGGGCTGAACCGGCACGACCTGGAGGACCCGGGCGGCGTCCGGGTGATCGCGGTGCGCTTCGCCCACGGCGGACAGCTGCAGTGGAACTTCCCCGACCGCACCCGGCGGCTGGCCCCGGGCGACCAGATCGTGGTCGCCGCCACCCGCAGCGGGCTCGCCCGGCTGAACACGGTGGCGGTGGAGGAGCAGGGCTGAGCGGGGCTGTCCTCGGACGGGGTTCAGCTGACAGATTTCAGATTTCAACATCTGAAATCTGAAATCTGTCAGCTGTTATCCGTCGGCCGTCAGTTGTCAGCCGTCCTCGGCCGTCAGCGGTTCTGGAACTCCGGCGGGCGCTTCTCGGCGAAGGCCGTCATGCCCTCCTTCTGGTCCGCCGTGGCGAAGGCCGCGTGGAAGAGCCGGCGCTCGAAGCGGACGCCCTCGGCGAGCGTCGTCTCGAAGGCGCGGTTGACGCTCTCCTTCATCATGATCGCGGCCGGGGCGGACATCGCCGCGATCGTCTCGGCGGTGGCCAGCGCCTCGGACAGCAGCTGGTCGGCGGGGACGATCCGGGAGACCAGT
>NZ_LFVW01000254.1:0-4669 GCF_001182915.1 Kitasatospora sp. MY 5-36 | reverse complement strand
TCCGCCGCCAGCAGGACGTCGCACAGCATCGCCAACTCGCAGCCGCCGCCCAGCGCGAACCCGGCCACGGCCGCGATCACCGGCTTGCGCAGGGCGCCGAGCCGGTCCCACGGGCCCAGCCAGTCGTCCAGGTAGACGTCCGGGAACCGGTTGCCCTGCATCTCCTTGATGTCGGCGCCGGCCGCGAAGGCCTTCTCCGAGCCGGTGATCACCAGACAGCCGATCTCCGGGTCCCGGTCGAAGGCGGTCGCGGCGGCGACCACCTCGTTCATCAGCTGGGTGTTCAGCGCGTTGAGCGCCTTGGGCCGGTTGAGCGTGATCAGCCCCACCCGGCCCTTGCGCTCGACCAGGATCGTCTCGTAGGTCTCGGTCTCGGTCATCGCCGTCGACTCCCATTTCCGCTGCTCGGCGCCCGTGGGCGCGCCCTGACCACCCAACGATCTACGACGCGCCCCGCCTCGCGCCAGTCTTGGTATGCGAGACGCCGGTCACCAGGGGACGGAGGCGGCGGCACGGGCGACGGGACGGAGGCGGCGCCGGGACGGAGTGCCGGCCGGACGGACGCCGGGCCGGTCAGAAGCGGACGCCGTAGCGCTCCGCCGCCTGCCGTACGGTCTCCGCCTTCACCTCGCCCCGGCGGGCCAGCGCGGCCAGCGCCGCGACCGTCACCGACTCGGCGTCCACCCCGAAGTGCCGCCGCGCCGCCGCCCGGCTGTCCGAGAGGCCGAAGCCGTCGGTGCCCAGCGAGGTCCAGTCCTGCTCCACCCACGGGCGGATCTGGTCCGGCACCGCGCGCATCCAGTCGCTGACCGCCAGCACCGGCCCGGGCGCCCCGGCCAGCGCCCTGGTCACGTACGGGACGCGGGCCGCCGCGCCGGTACCGGCCGCGGCCTGCGCCAGGTTGGCCGCGTCGCAGTCCAGCGCCTCGCGGCGCAGCTCCGTCCAGGAGGGTGCGGACCAGACGTCGGCCGCCACGCCCCACTCCTCGCCGAGCAGCCGCTGCGCCGTCAGGGCCCACTGCACGGCGGTGCCGGAGGCGAGCAGTTGGAGCCGCGGCGGGTCGGCGGGCAGGTCGACGGCCGGGGTGGCGGACGACGCGGCGGCGTCCGCCGTGCGGTAGCGGTAGAGGCCGCGCAGGATGCCGTCCACGACCTCCTCGCCGTCCGGGAGCGCGGGCTGCACCAGCGGCTCGTTGTAGACGGTGAGGTAGTAGAACACGTCCTCGCCGTGGGGGTGTTGCTCGCTGCCGCCGTACATTCGGCGCAGGCCCTCGCGGACGATCACGGCCACCTCGTAGCCGAACGCCGGGTCGTAGGAGAGCGCGGCCGGGTTGGTGGAGGCGATCAACTGGGAGTGGCCGTCGGCGTGTTGGAGGCCCTCGCCGGTCATGGTGGTGCGGCCGGCGGTGGCGCCGACCAGGAAGCCGCGGCCCAACTGGTCGGCCATCGCCCACATCTGGTCGGCGGTGCGCTGCCAGCCGAACATCGAGTAGAAGATGTAGAACGGGACGACCGGCTCGCCGTGGGTCGCGTACGAGGTCGCGGCGGCGGTCAGCGAGGCCATCGAACCGGCTTCGGTGATGCCCTCGTTGAGGATCTGGCCGGTCGTCGACTCCTTGTAGTGGAGCAGCTGGTCGCGGTCGACCGGGTCGTAGGTCTGCCCGAGCGGGGAGTAGATCCCGGCGGTCGGGAAGAGCGACTCCATGCCGAAGGTGCGCGCCTCGTCCGGGACGATCGGCACCCAGCGGTGGCCGGTCGCCTTGTCCCGCAGCAGGTCCTTGACCAGCCGGACGAAGGCCATGGTGGTGGCGATCTCCTGGTTGCCGGAGCCCTTGAACAGCGTCTCGAAGGGCTTCGCGGGCGGGGTGGGCAGCGGTGTGAAGCGCACCCGGCGGGCGGGCGCCGGCCCGCCCAGTGCGGCGCGGCGCTCGCGCAGGTAGCGGGCCTCCGGCGAGTCCGGGCCGGGGTGCGCGTACGGGGGCAGAGGGTCGTTCAACGCGGCGTCCGGAATGGGGAGTTCGAGCAGGTCGCGCATGGCCCGGAACTCGGCTCCGGAGAGCTTCTTCATCTGGTGGTTGGCATTGCGGGACTCGAAGCCGGGGCCGAGCGTCCAGCCCTTGACGGTCTGCACCAGCACCACGGTGGGCGCGCCCCGGTGTTCCAGCGCCGCGCGGTAGGCCGCGTACACCTTGCGCGGCTCGTGGCCGCCCCGGGAGGTGGCGACCGTCTCGATCAGCCGCCGGTCGTCCACGGTGTCGGCGAGCGCCCGCAGTTCGGGCGAGCTGTGGAAGAGGTGCTCGCGGACGTACCCGGCGTCCGAGGCGGCGTAGGTCTGGAACTGCCCGTCCGGCACCTCGCCGAGCCGGCGGACCAGCGCGCCCGTGGTGTCGCGGGCCAGCAGTTCGTCCCAGGCCTCGCCCCACAGCGACTTGACCACGTTCCACCCGGCCGCGCGGAAGCGGCGCTCCAGCTCCTGCACGATCTTGCCGTTGCCGCGCACCGGCCCGTCCAGGCGCTGCAGGTTGCAGTTGACGACGAAGGTGAGGTTGTCCAGGCCCTCCCGGGCGGCCAGCGCGAGCGCGGCGGTGGACTCGGGCTCGTCCATCTCGCCGTCGCCGAGGAAGGCCCACACGTGCGAGCCGGAGGTGTCCTTGATCCCGCGCGCGGTCAGGTAGCGGTTGAACCGGGCCTGGTGGATCGCGGAGAGCGGCCCGAGGCCCATCGAGACGGTCGGGAACTCCCAGAACCAGGGCAGCCGGCGCGGGTGCGGGTAGGAGGGCAGGCCGTCGCCGCCGGCCTCCTGGCGGAAGCGGTCCAGCTGGGCCTCGGAGACCCGGCCCTCCAGGAACGCGCGGGCGTAGACGCCGGGGGCGGCGTGGCCCTGCACGTACAGCTGGTCGCCGGAGCCGTCGGCCTCCTTGCCGCGGAAGAAGTGCTGGAAGCCGACCTCGTACAGCCAGGCGGCGGAGGCGTAGGTGGCCATGTGCCCGCCCAGGCCGCCGCGGTGGTTGCCCCTGGTCACCACGGCGGCGGCGTTCCAGCGGTTCCAGGCGGTGATCCGGCGCTCCATCTCCTCGTCGCCGGGGAACTCCGGTTCGGCGGCGGTGGGGATGGTGTTGACGTACGGGGTGTCCAGCAGCGGAGGGACGTCGAGCCGCTGCAGCTCGGCGTGCTCGACGAGGCGGCGCAGCAGGTGGGCGGCGCGGTTCGGTCCGCCGAAGTCGCGGGCGGCGTCGAGGGACGCGCGCCACTCCGCGATCTCCTCGGGGTCGTGGTCGGGAAGCTGGTCGAGCTGGGACACGGGTGGTTCCCCTTTACCGGTGCGCTTCAGGGTGCTTATTCCAGGATGCGGAATAGCATTTCTCTCCATGGAACTATTTGGACGGTAGAGAGTGATCGGGTGGCCCGTCAACCACTACTGGTGGGTAGTTTGAGAGATGATCGATCATCTCTATGCGAACTTTATGCGGAAGGGCAACCCCGGCCCGAGCGGCTCAGTCGGAGTGCCGGGCGTACTCCAGGACGTGCTCGGCCAGCAGCCGGCCGACCGCCGGGTCCTGCCGCCGGAAGGCCTCGATCAGCGGCCGGTGGTCGGCGGCGTTCTCGTGCAGCTCCGGCCGGACCCGGTGCAGCGACAGCACCGTCCACACCTCGACCCCGAGGCCCTCCCAGGCCCGCAGCAGCGTCCCGTTTCCGGAGGCGGCGACGATCTCGCGGTGGAAGGCCACCCCGTGCCGGGCCTGGCCGAGGGCGTCGCCCGCCGCCGCGGCCGCCGCCATCCGCTCGGCGTGCCGCTCCAGCGCGGTGGTGTCCCCGGCCAGCCGGACCACCGCCGACTCGGCGGCCAGCCGCTCCAGCGCGGCCCGCACCTGGTAGACCTCGCGCAGCTCGGCCGGGCCGATCTCGCGCACCCGCACGCCCCGGTTGGGCTCGGCGTCGAGCAGCCCGAGGGTCTGGAGCGCGCGCAGCGCCTCGCGGACCGGCGCCTGGCTGACGTTCAACTCGGCGGCCAGGCGCCGCTCGACGATCCGGTCCCCGGGCTGCCAGCGGCCGTTCAGCAGGCCCTCCAGCAGCAGCCCGCGCACCTGCTCGCCCAGCGGCACCCGGGACAGCGGGTCGGTGCCCCCGGCCGGAGTCGGCGGCGGGACCGGGTGGTTCATGGCGGGCTCCAGGTGTGCCGTGAAAGTGGGGAAGGGGTGGGGCTCAGGCCAGGCCCAGTTCGTCGCCCACGCGCGGGGCGAGGAAGCGGGCGACGTCCGCCTCCGTCACCTCGGCGAGCGTGCCGGGCTTCCAACGGGGGTTGCGGTCCTTGTCGATCACCTGCGCGCGGACGCCCTCGACCATGTCGTGGCCCTCCAGCGCGGCGCAGGAGATCCGGTACTCCTGGTCGAGCACGGCCTCCAGCGAGGGGAGCGTACGGGCGCGGCGCAGCGCGGCCAGGGTGGTCTTCACGGCGATGGGGGAGTTCGCCAGGACGGCCTCGGCGGCCTCCTTTGCCTCCGGGACACCGGAGTTCAGTAGCCGGTCGACGATCTCCTCGACCGTGTCGGCCGCGTAGCAGGCGTCGATCCAGGCGCGCTGGGCGGCCAGTGCGGCGGGCGGCGCGGGCTCGGCGTGCGCGGCGACGACGGCCGCGACGGCGGAGGCGACGGCGGTGGTGCCGGCGGTGG
>NZ_LFVW01000253.1:0-15348 GCF_001182915.1 Kitasatospora sp. MY 5-36 | reverse complement strand
GGCCCGCCGGGCCAGTGCGGCCCGGGCGGCGGCCAGCGCGACCCGGGCGAGCAGCGGGTCCTCCCGGACGCCGGCCGCGCGCTTGGCGCTCTGGCAGGCGGTGCACCAGACCGGCGAGGCCGGCCCGTCCGGGTACACCATCTCCTCGGGCGGCAGGTAGTGCCCACCGCACTCGACGCATTCGAAGACGAACCTCATCCGACGATCACCGTTCCGGATCCGTGGCACCGGCCGCAGGGCGACCAGAAGGTGTGGACACTGGGCACCATGCTTCCTTCCTCGTCCAGTTCGACCGTGGCCTCGGTCTTCTGGGTCCCCCCGGACCCGCCGCAACCGGAACAGGACTGAACCTCGGGCATATGCCGTCCTTCCGTAGCGGACACCACCGTAGCGCGATTCCCCGTCAGGAAGCACGGCCCCGGGCGATCCACCACCCGTACGGGTAGCGCGAACCGCCGCCGCGCGCCCTGTTCCAGAACGGCGTCGGCCCCTCGCCTGAGCACCAGAGCGAGGGGCCGACCGTAGCGGGGGAGTCGTCAGCCGCGGGCGGCCCGCAGGAACTCCCGGTTCATCGCCGCGATGCTGGGCAGCGGGATGCCCTTGGGGCAGGCGGTGGCGCACTCACCGGTGTTGGTGCAGCCGCCGAAGCCCTCGGCGTCCATGGCCGAGACCATGTCCCGTACCCGGGCGGCCCGTTCCGGCGCGCCCTGCGGCAGCACGTTGAGGTGCACCACCTTGGCGGAGGTGAAGAGCATCGCCGAGCCGTTCGGGCAGGCCGCCACGCAGGCGCCGCAGCCGATGCACTCGGCGTGCTCGAAGGCGGTGTCGGCGGTCTCCTTGGGGACGGGCGTGGCGTGCGCCTCGGGGGCGCTGCCGGTGGGGGCGGTGATGTAGCCGCCGGAGCCGATGATCCGGTCGAAGGCCGAGCGGTCCACCACCAGGTCCTTGACCACCGGGAACGCCGCCGCCCGCCAGGGCTCGACGTCGATGGTGTCGCCGTCCTGGAAGTGCCGCATGTGCAGCTGGCAGGTGGTGGTGCGCTCGGGGCCGTGCGCCTGGCCGTTGATGACCATGCCGCAGGCGCCGCAGATGCCCTCACGGCAGTCGTGGTCGAAGGCGACGGGCTGGTCGCCGCGGGTGATCAGCTCCTCGTTGAGGGTGTCCAGCATCTCCAGGAAGGACATGTCCGGGCTGATGCCGCCGACCCGGTAGGTGGTCATCGAGCCGGGTGCGTCCGGGCCCGCCTGGCGCCAGATGCGCAGGGTGAGGTTCATGCGTAGCTCCGCTGGGTGGGGTGGACGTACTCGAAGTCGAGTTCCTCGCGGTGGAGGACGGGTGCCGCGCCGGTGCCGGTGAACTCCCAGGCGGCGGCGTAGGAGTAGTCCTCGTCGCGGCGGGCGGCCTCGCCGTCGGGGGTCTGGCTCTCGGTGCGGAAGTGGCCGCCGCAGGACTCGGCGCGGTGCAGCGCGTCCAGGCACATCAGCTCGGCCAGTTCGAAGTAGTCGACCAGCCGGTTGGCCTTCTCCAGCGACTGGTTGAGCTCCTGCCCGGTGCCCGGCACCTTGATCCGGCGCCAGAACTCCTCGCGCAGCAGCGGGATCCGCTCCAGCGCCCGGCGCAGCCCGGCCTCGTCGCGGGCCATCCCGCACTCGTCCCAGAGCAGTTCGCCGAGTTCGCGGTGGAAGGAGTCCGGGGTGCGGTCGCCGTCCACCGCGAGGATCAGGTTGAGCCGGTCCTCGACCTCGGCCTCCACCTCGGCGAGCACCGGGTGGTCGGCGGGCACGGCCGGCAGCGGGTGGCGGGCCAGGTAGTCGTTGATGGTGGGCGGCAGCACGAAGTAGCCGTCGGCCAGGCCCTGCATCAGGGCGCTGGCGCCGAGCCGGTTGGCGCCGTGGTCGGAGAAGTTGGCCTCCCCGATCGCGAACAGGCCCGGGACGGTGGTCTGCAGGTCGTAGTCGACCCAGAGCCCGCCCATCGTGTAGTGGATCGCCGGGTAGATCCGCATCGGCACCCGGTACGGGTCCTCGGCGGTGATCCGCTCGTACATCTCGAAGAGGTTGCCGTACTTGGCCTCGACGGCGTCCCGGCCCAGCCGGCGGATCGCGTCGGCGAAGTCCAGGTAGACGCCCTGGCCGCCGGGGCCGATGCCGCGGCCCTCGTCGCAGACGTTCTTGGCGGCCCGGGAGGCGATGTCGCGCGGCACCAGGTTGCCGAAGGAGGGGTAGATCCGCTCCAGGTAGTAGTCCCGCTCCTCCTCCGGGATCTGCCCGGGCGGCCGGTTGTCGCCCTTCGCCTTGGGCACCCAGATCCGGCCGTCGTTGCGCAGCGACTCGCTCATCAGGGTGAGCTTGGACTGGTGGTCGCCCGAGCGGGGGATGCAGGTCGGGTGGATCTGGGTGAAGCACGGGTTGGCGAAGTACGCGCCGCGCCGGTGCGCCCGCCAGATCGCGGTGGCGTTGGAGTTCTTGGCGTTGGTGGAGAGGTAGAAGACGTTGCCGTAGCCGCCGCTGGCGAGCACCACGGCGTCCGCGGTGTAGGAGCGGATCTCGCCGGTGACGAGGTCCCGGGCGACGATGCCGCGGGCCCGGCCGTCGACCACCAGCAGGTCGAGCATCTCGGTGCGCGGGTGCAGTTCCACGTTCCCGGCGGCGACCTGCCGGGAGAGCGCCTGGTAGGCGCCGAGCAGCAGCTGCTGGCCGGTCTGGCCGCGGGCGTAGAAGGTCCGGGAGACCTGGACGCCGCCGAACGACCGGGTGTCCAGCAGGCCGCCGTACTCGCGGGCGAAGGGCACGCCCTGGGCCACGCACTGGTCGATGATCTCCACCGACACCTGGGCCAGCCGGTGCACGTTGGACTCGCGGGCCCGGAAGTCGCCGCCCTTGACGGTGTCGTAGAACAGCCGGCGGACCGAGTCGCCGTCGTTGCGGTAGTTCTTGGCCGCGTTGATGCCGCCCTGGGCGGCGATCGAGTGGGCGCGCCGGGGGGAGTCCTGGAAGCAGAACTGGACCACGTGGTAGCCCTGTTCGGCCAGGGTGGCGCCGGCCGCGCCGCCGGCCAGGCCGGTGCCGACCACGATCACGGTGTGCTTGCGCCGGTTGGCCGGGTTGACGAGCTTGGCGTCGAACCGCCGCTGGTCCCAGCGCTGTTCGATCGGCCCGGCGGGGGCCTTGGCGTCGGCGACCGGCCCGCCGAGGGTGTACTCCAGGTAGCTCATGTCACCACTGCTCACTTCACGACTCCGGTCATCACGGCCACGGGGACGGACAGGAAGCCGGCGGTCAGCACCAGCGCCAGGCCGTTCGCGACCAGCTTGAGCGCCCGGTCGCGGCGGGCGTTGTTGGCGCCGAGGGTCTGCGCGGCGC
Source organism: Kitasatospora sp. MY 5-36 (assembly GCF_001182915.1). Taxonomy (NCBI): domain Bacteria; kingdom Bacillati; phylum Actinomycetota; class Actinomycetes; order Kitasatosporales; family Streptomycetaceae; genus Kitasatospora; species Kitasatospora sp. MY 5-36. The sequence continues at coordinate 11,986 of NZ_LFVW01000253.1, read as the reverse complement.
TCCAGAACCCGTGCCGGATGTGCAGGCCGACGGCCAGCATCGCGACGACGTAGAACACGTCGACGTACCAGCGGCCGAAGGAGGCCACGATGTTCTGGTACGTCTGGCCGTGATCGGTGCCCGGGTTCACGGTCAACGTGGTGAGGTCGAGGATGTGCCAGACGATGAACAGCGCCAGGATCACCCCGCCCCAGCGCATGGTCCGCGTCGCGTAGCTCGCGCGGCGGCGCTTGTGCACGTACCGGCTCGGGCGGGCCGCGAGGTCGCGGCGGCTGAGCTGGTACGCGGAGACGCCGTGCAGCACCACGGCGGCCAGCAGGCCCGCCCGGGCGATCCACAGGAACCACTCGTGGCCCAGGAAGGGCTGTCCGATGGTGCGCAGCCAGGCCGCGTAGCCGTTGATGTCGTCCGGGCCGAAGAACACCTTGAGGTTTCCCAGCATGTGCGCGACCAGGTACAGCAGCATGGCCAGTCCGGTGACGGCCATGACCGCCTTCTTGCCGACGGTCGACCGCCACAGGGTCGCCAGGGTGGACGGATGCCGGGCCGTCCGAGTCGCGGTTGTCATGGCAGCAACGGTAGGGACGGCGGCGAGGGTACGTCCAAGACATGATGCGGCTCGTGACGATAGGCATGGACTATCGATGCGGCCTATCCTGGCCCTGTGCAGCTCCAGCAACTCCGCTACTTCCTGGCCGTCGCCGAGACCCGGCACTTCACCCGGGCCGCCGAGGCGGCACACGTCGCGCAGCCGTCACTCTCGCAACAGATCCGGGCCCTGGAACGGGAGTTGGGCGCGGAACTGTTCCACCGCACCCGGGGCAACATCGCGCTCACGGACGCCGGGGACGCCCTGCTGCCGCTGGCCCGGCGCATCCTCGCGGACACCGAGACCGCCCGGCTGGCCGTGCAGGAGACGGTGCAGCTGCGCCGCGGCCGGGTCCGGCTGGGCGCACCGCCGAGCCTGTGCACCAGCCTGGTGCCGGACGTGCTGCGGGTCTTCCGGGACCGCTACCCGGGGGTGGCGCTGGTGGTCCGCGAGGGCGGCTCGCGCGACCTGGTCGGCTGGCTGGCGGCGGGGGAGCTGGACCTCGCGCTGACCATCACCCGGCCGAGCGGTGAGCAGGAGCCCGCGCTGGCGGTCACCGAGCTGCTGCACGAGGAGCTGGTGCTGGTCGCGGCCGGGCGGCCGGTCCGGCGCAAGGTCCGGGTGACGGAGCTGAAGGGCCGGCCGCTGGTGATGTTCCGGGAGGGCTACGACGTCCGCGAGGCGACCCTGGCGGCCTGCCGGGCGGCCGGGTTCGAGCCGGAGTTCGCGGTGGAGGGCGGCGAGATGGACGCGGTGCTGGGCTTCGTCCGGGCCGGGATCGGGCCCGCCGTCGTCCCCGGCATGGTGGCCGCCCGCTCCGGCCTCGCGGTGACGGCCTTCGCCGGGCCCGGACTGGGCCGCACCATCGCCGTCGCCCACGGCCACGAGGTGCCGCTCACCCGCGCGGCGGAGGCGCTGCGGGACACCCTGCTGGCGCACCTGCGCGACGCCGCCCGGGACGGCGAACTGCCGCCGGGGACGCGGCTGTTGCTGCCGTGAGCCCCGGTTCGAGCCTTTCAACGGTCGGTCACGCGGTGGGCGACGGACCGCCCGAGCGCAGCGTGAGCAGGGTGATCTCGCTCGGGGCGAAGACCCGGAACGGCGGGCCCCAGAAGCCGGTGCCGCGGCTGGTGTAGAGCTGGGTCCGCTCCCCGTGCCGGCTCAGGCCGTGCACCACCGGCTGGTCGATCCGGACGAGGAGGTTGAACGGCCAGATCTGGCCGCCGTGGGTGTGCCCGGAGACCTGCAGGTCGATGCCGGCGGCAGCGGCCTGCGGGACGTACTTGGGCTGGTGGGCGACGAGCAGGACCGGCAGGGCCGGGTCCGCCCCCGCCAGCGCGCCGACCAGGTTCGCGCGGTGTCCGGCCAGGCCGGAGGACTCCGCGGTCACGTCGTCCACCCCGGCGAGCACGAGGGCGTCGCCGCCGCGCTCCACCACGAGGTGGCGGTTGTGCAGCGGCTCCCAGCCCAGGTCCGCCATCCGGTCCAGCCAGCCCTGGGCCTCGCTGCCGTACTCGTGGTTCCCCGTGACGTAGACCTTGGCCAGCCGGGACCGGACCGTCCCGAGCGGCGCGGACTGCTCCCGGCGCTGGGCCGGGGTGCCGTCGGCGATGTCGCCGGCGTGGACCAGGACGTCCGCGTCGAGCGCGTTGACCGCCTCGGCGACCCGCGCCGACCAGTCCGCCCGGTCGATCGGCCCGTAGTGGGTGTCGGCCAGCACCACGACCCTGGTCCCGTCCAGGCCGGCGCCGAGCCGCGGGAGGTGCACGTCCACCCGCTTCACCCGGGGCACGCGCATCGCCTCGTGGTGCCCCCAGCCCAGCAGCCCGGCCGAGACCACGGCGACGGCCACGGCCACGGCCCTGGCCCGGTCGGTGCCGCCGACGTCGAGTCCGGCCAGCAGCAGGTCCACCGAGCCGCCCAGCACCGACCAGGTGAACAGCACCCAGACCACCCCGAGGCTGGTGTCCGCGACGCGGGCGGCCCGGTCGCTGCGCCGCCGCCCGTGGCCCGCGACCATCAGGAAGGGGAATGAGACCATCCAGGCCGCGAGGACGACCGTGCCGGCCAGGAGGACCGGGAACGGCCAGTCGGCGCCGGAGGCGAACAGGGTCCACCAGGGCGGGAGGCAGAGGAGGACGAGGACGAGCACCAGGACCGTCAGCCGTCGGACCAGGGAACGCCGACGCCCCGCGCCCCCGCCCGGGGGCTCCGTGCCCGCCTCGGGCCGGTCGGCGGCCGCGACGGTCTCCGGACCCTCGCGGTCCGCCGACCGGTGTCCCGACTCCAACCCCATGGATTCGCCTGCTGTCACCGTGTCGCCCTCACATCCGCTGCCGTGCCCCTGCTCCCATCATCCGGCAGACCGTCGCCGACGGTCCCGCCCGGGGTCGCCGTCGTCGACCGGGCCGTGCGCCACGGGGCCCCGGCGAGTCGTCCCCGCCGGCCCCGAGCCAGGGGCTCAGCCGCCGCCGTAGGTGGACTGGGTGACCGCGAAGACGTTGCGCCCGCCCGTGGTCTCCTGCAGCGACCACAGCAGGTCGGGGCCGGTGGCGTCCTCCCAGTAGGAGAGGCTCTCGCCGCCGCCCACCCAGGCGAAGGTCGAGGCGCCCGCGGTCGGGGTCCAGTAGTAGAGCTTCTTCTGCCCCGAGGAGTTGAACCACCACCGGCCGTTGTGGGAGGCCACGCCGTTGAGGTTGTACCAGGGCAGTTGGAGGGCCTGGCTTGCGGTCGTCGTCGCGGCGAAGGTCGTCGCCCCGGCGGCGAACGGGAAGCGGACGGCCCGCGGCGGGCGGTTCGGGTAGTCGACGCAGTCCGCCTGGCAGGTGTACTCCGTCATCACGATCGACCTGCTGACCCGGTCGAGGGAGACCGACGACCACACCAGCTTGGCTCCGGAGGCGGTCTGCGCGGTGACCGTGCCGACCTGGGGCAGCACGTAGGCGTAGTTGTGGGCGTAGTAGGCGCCTCCGGGCTGGCGGCCGATCTGGTCGGCGGTGCCGCCGGTGTCGGTGTTGAGGATCTTGCGCAGGTCGAAGACGCGCATGCCGCGGCCGGTGTCGGCGACGTAGAGGTGGTCGCCGTACCAGGAGACGCCGCCGGCGTGGATCGGGACGTCCTTGAAGTCCGGCGCGGCCGCGGTGCCGGTCGGCTCCACCAGGAGGATCTTGCGGTAGGTGTCGGGGTAGGTGGCGTCCCAGTCGACCAGGGTGATCCGGCTGCGCTGCTGGGCGCCGCCGCAGCCGTCCTTGGTGTACCAGCTCACCAGCACGAGCTGGTGGCCGTCGTAGTTGCCGCTGTTCGCGGTCCCCACGGCGTCCCGGCTCGTGGTGATGCCCTGGGGGAAGCTCTGGCAGTCGGAGTTGTCGCCGTCGTCGAACCGGAAGCCGGTGGTCAGGCCGGCCACGGAGAAGGACGCGGGGAGCGCCTGCCGGTCGTGGTTCGCGTGCTCCATCACCGTGTGCACGGCGGAGGTCCCGAGCGTCGTGGCGAGCGCCGAGTCGAGGGCGTCGTACTGGTGGTAGTCCGAGGTGAGGGTGTAGTCGGACGCGGTCAGGGCCGTCGGCGCCGCGGCGGCCGCCGCCGGCGAGGCACCGGCCGGTGTGCCGGTGACGAGCAGGCCGGCCGCGAGCAGCGCCCTTGCCGCTGTTCTGACGTGACGGATCATCAGGGTGGGCCCTCCGTGGGCGATGGATCAACGGGGGCACACACGGTAGGGGCGCTTGGGCATGTCCGCAACACCCCGAGGGGGGCCTTGCGTGCGCGCACGACGGAGGCCCGGGGCCGCGGGCCCCGGGCCTCCGCGGTGCGTGTGGTCAGGCCGGCAGGACGGCCTCGAGCGCGGCGACCAGCTCCGGCGACTCCGGCTCGACGGGCGGGCGCAGGCGCGCGACGACGGTGCCGTCCGGGGAGAGCAGGAACTTCTCGAAGTTCCAGGCGATGTCCCCGGCCTGGCCCTCGGCGTCGGCGACCTCGGTGAGCTTGGCGTACAGCGGGTGGCGGTCCTCGCCGTTGACGTCGATCTTCTCGAACAGCGGGAAGGTCACGCCGTAGGTGGTGGAGCAGAAGGTGCGGATCTCCTCGGCGCTGCCGGGCTCCTGTCCGGCGAACTGGTTGCAGGGGAAGCCCAGCACGGTGAACCCGCGCCCGGCGTACCGCTGCTGGAGCCGCTCCAGGCCCTCGTACTGCGGGGTCAGACCGCACTTGGACGCGACGTTGACGATCAGCAGCGCCTTGCCCTTGTGGTCGGCCAGCGAGGTGGCCGCGCCGTCGAGGGTGCGCAGCGGGATGTCGTACAGGCTCACGGGGGTGGTCCTTTCGGGAAGTCGTCGGGCCGGGCCTCTTCGTGGGCCACGGTAGCGGCCGTCACCTGGTCAACTGCGGTCGGCGTGCCGATGTTCCGGGCGCGGGGGCGGGTGGGGGCGTGCGGAGCGGCTCGTCCGCCCCCACCCGCCCGGCGCGGACGACCGGCGCGTACGGCCGGTGCGTACGGCCGGTGCGTGCGACCGGCGTGCGCGACCGGTGCGTGCGCCGCGTTACGGCACCAGCGGCCGGATCGCCGTCGGCGCGTGCTCGGGGAGGGTGGCCAACTCCTCGAACTCGTTGACCTTGTCGATGTCGGCGGCGGCCATCGAGATGTTGGTGACCCGCTCCAGGATCGCCTCGACCACGACCGGCACGCGGAACTCGGCGGCCAGCTTCTTGGCCTCCTCGAAGGCGGGCAGCAGGCCCTCCGGCTCGGTGACCCGGATCGCCTTGCAGCCCAGGCCCTCGACGACCTTGACGTGGTCCACGCCGTAGACGCCCAGCTCCGGCGCGTTGACGTTCTCGAACTCCAGGTTGACCTGGTAGTCGATGTCGAAGGCGCGCTGCGCCTGGCGGATCAGGCCCAGGTAGGAGTTGTTCACCAGCACGTGGACGTACGGGATGCGGTGCTGGGCGCCGACCGCCAGCTCCTCGATCATGAACTGGAAGTCGTAGTCGCCGGAGAGCGCGACCACCTGCCCTCCCGGGTCGGCGGTGGCGACGCCCAGTGCGGCCGGGATGGTCCAGCCGAGCGGGCCGGCCTGGCCGCAGTTGATCCAGTGCCGCGGCCGGTAGACGTGCAGCAGCTGCGCGCCGGCGATCTGGGAGAGGCCGATGGTGGTGACGTAGCGGGTCTCCGGGCCGAACGCCCGGTTCATCTCCTCGTACACGCGCTGCGGCTTGAGCGGCACGTCGTCGAAGTGGGTGCGGCGCTGGAGCCGGGCCCTGCGCTCCTGGGCGGCGGCGGCCCAGGCGGTGCGGTCCTTGAGCGCGCCGGCGTCCCGCAGTTCGCGCGCCACCTCGACGAACAGCTCCAGCGCGGCCCCGGCGTCGGAGGCGATGCCGAGGTCCGGGGCGAAGATCCGGCCGAGCTGGGTGGGCTCGACGTCGACGTGGACGAAGGTGCGGCCCGCGGTGTAGACGTCCAGGCCGCCGGTGTGGCGGTTGGCCCAGCGGTTGCCGATGCCGAGGACGAAGTCGGAGGCGAGGAAGGTCTCGTTGCCGTAGCGGTGCGAGGTCTGGAGGCCGACCAGGCCGGCGTTGAGCGCGTGGTCGTCCGGGATGACGCCCCAGCCCATCAGGGTGGGGACCACCGGGACGCCGGTGAGTTCGGCGAACTCCCGCAGCAGCTCGGCGGCGTCGGCGTTGATGACGCCGCCGCCCGCGACGATCAGCGGGCGCTCGGACCGCTGGAGCAGCGCGACCGCCTTCTCGATCTGGACGCGGTTGGCGGCCGGCTTGTAGACCGGCAGCGGCTGGTAGGCCTCCGGGTCGAAGTCGATCTCGGTCAGCTGGACGTCGATCGGCAGGTCGATCAGGACCGGGCCGGGGCGCCCGGAGCGCATCAGGTGGAAGGCCTGCTGGAACACGCCGGGGACCTGCGCGGCCTCCAGCACGGTGGTGGCGGCCTTGGTGACGGGCCCGGCGATCGAGGCGATGTCGACGGCCTGGAAGTCCTCCTTGTGCAGCCGGGCGACGGGCGCCTGGCCGGTGATGCAGAGGATCGGGACGGAGTCGGCGATCGCCGAGTACAGGCCGGTGATCATGTCGGTGCCGGCCGGCCCCGAGGTGCCGACGCAGACCCCGATGTTGCCGGCCCTGGCGCGGGTGTAGCCCTCGGCCATGTGGGAGGCGCCCTCGACGTGCCGGGCCAGCGTGTGCCCGATCCCGCCGGCGGCCTTGAGCGCGGCGTAGAACGGGTTGATGGCCGCGCCCGGCACGCCGAACGCGACCTCAACGCCTTCGAGCTTGAGGATCTCCACGGCCGCGCGGGCGGCTGTCATACGAGGCATCGGATCTCTCCTGCGTCGGCCCGCAGTGGCTCGGAGGGCTCATCTCCTGAATTCCACCATACGGAAGAACGGTTTCTGTATGTGGAAACACGGTAGGGCGGGGCTCGTCGGGGCGTCAAGGGGACTTCAACAGAATGTGGAAGGCGCTGGGCGGACCGTCGGGCGGCGGGGATTCGCACGCCAGGACGGCGATCGCGCTGGTGTGCCCGGGGAAGCGGACGCTCCGCGCCGGGAAGAGCGGCCGGTGTGCAGTGGCGGTGAAGGGACGGTGCCTGCTGTGGGCCCGCCCCGCCGGGCTGGGTACCGTCGGTGCCACGCCGGGCCCGTGACGTCCAACTGAGGCCGCGGCAGGGGGGCTTCGGGAGCACCGCGGAGCGGGGGAACTCCGCCGGTGGCCCCGTCCAGGACCAGCGCGCCCGGTCCGCCGCACCCGAGCGAGGGACGCACCCCCCCGGCCGCACCGACCCGACACCCGCCGCCGCGCTCTGGTCCGCCCGGACCCGCGGCCGTACCGCTGTCGCCGCTCTTTCCCCCTGCCCTCCCGTTCCCCGCTCCTCCTCCTGCTCCCCGCCCTTGCAACGGCGCGCCCGCTGCGGCGGACGCGCGGAAGGAACGTCCCCATGCGCTGCTGCACCCCTGCCCGGTCCCTGGCGGTGACCGGGTGAACCCGCCGCCCCACCGGAGCGACAGCCCGCCGGGCCGCCTCCGCAAGCACGGCCCGCCGGGCCGGCCCCGCACCCCGGCCGCCGTCCTGCGCGCCGTCCCCTGGCGCCACGACCTGCCGGCCTCGCTGGTGGTGTTCCTGGTCGCCCTCCCGCTCTGCGTCGGCGTGGCCGTCGCCTCCGGCGTCCCGGCCGAACTCGGGCTGGTCACCGGCATCGTCGGCGGCCTGGTGGCCGGCCTGCTGCCCGGCAGCAGCCTCCAGGTCAGCGGGCCCGCCGCCGGACTGACCGTCCTGGTCGCCGACGCCGTCCAGCGCTTCGGCGTCGGCGCGCTCGGCCTGCTGGTGCTCGGCACCGGCCTGCTCCAGCTGGCGATGGGCGCCCTGCGGCTCGGCCGCTGGTTCCGGGCGATGTCCGCCTCGGTGGTGCACGGCATGCTGGCCGGCATCGGACTGACCCTGGTGTTCGGCCAGCTCTACGCGCTCGCCGACCGCCGCGCCCCCGGCACCGGGCCGGAGAAGATCGCCGGACTGCCCGGCCTGCTGGGCGACGTGCTGACCGCCGCGGCCAACCCGAGCGCCGTCGCCCTCGGCCTCGGCACCCTGCTGGTCCTGGTCGCCTGGAAGTACCTGCCGGAACGGGCCGCCCGCGCCGTCCCCGCCCCGCTGGCCGCCGTCGGCCTGGCTGCCGCCGTCACCGCGGCCGCCGACCTGCCGGTGGCCCGCGTCCACGTGGCCGGGCTGCTCGACGTGGTGCACCTGCCCGGCCGCGACGCCCTGACCGCCCTGGCCGGCCCCGCCGGGATCGGCACGGTCGTCGCCTTCACCCTGATCGCCTCCGCCGAGACGCTGTTCAGCGCCGCCGCCGTCGACCGGATGCACCACGGACCGCGCACCGACTACGACCGCGAGCTCACCGCCCAGGGCATCGGCAACACCGTCTGCGGGCTGCTCGGCGCGCTGCCGATGACCGCGGTGATCGTGCGCAGCGCGACCAACGTCCAGGCCGGCGCGCGCACCAAGGCCTCGCGGGTCCTGCACGGCGGCTGGCTGCTGGTGTTCACTGCGCTGCTGCCCGGCGCGCTCGGGCTCGTCCCGCTCACCGCGCTGGCCGCCGTCCTGGTGCACGCCGGCGCCAAGCTGGTGCCGGTGCGCCGGATCGTCGCGCTCTGCCGCGGGCACCTGGGCGAGGCGGTGGTGCTGGTGGTCACGACGGTCGCGATCATCGCCACCGACCTGTTCGAGGGGGTGCTGATCGGCGTCGGCCTGGCGGTGGCCAAGTCGGCCTGGCAGACCTCGCACCTGCACATCGCGGTGGAGGAGCAGGAGCAGCCGGCCGGGCAGCCGCTGCACCGGGTGCGGCTGAGCGGCAACGCCACCTTCCTGCGGCTGCCCCGGCTGCTGGACACCCTGGAACGGCTGCCGGGGGACCGGCCGGTGGAACTGGACTGGTCCGGGCTGCGCCACCTGGACCACGCCTGCACGGTGGCGCTGGTCTCCTGGGCCGACCAGCACCGGGCCCGCTCCACCGCCCCGCTGGCCGTCGAACCGCCGCTGCCCAGCGTCGCCTGACGTCCGGCCCGGTCACGGGACGTCTAGCCTGGTCGCGGTCCGGGCGCAGGCCCGGGCCGTGACCGGTGCCGTCGACCACAAGGAGCGCAGAGTCGTGATCGCAGCCTTTTCGGTGACCCCGCTGGGGATCGGCGAGGACGTGGGGGAGGCGGTGGCCGCCGCCGTCCGGGTGGTCCGGGAGAGCGGTCTCCCGAACCGCACGGACGCGATGTTCACCAGCATCGAGGGGGAGTGGGACGAGGTGATGCCGGTGATCAGGGCGGCGATCGAGGCGGTGAAGGCGCATAGCAACCGGGTGAGCACGGTCATCAAGATCGACGACCGGGCCGGGGTCACCGACGGCCTCACCGCCAAGGTCGCCTCGGTCGAGCGACACCTGGCGGCGGGCGGTCCGTCGGACCGTTGACCGGCCCCGGGCGGTGCGTCAGACCGCCGACGTCGGCCGGACCGCCGGTTCGGCCGACGCCGCCAGGGGCCGGCGGGTGAGCAGGCGGTCCACGGCGTACGGGCCGGAGCCGAGCGCCGCGATGGCCAGGAAGGCCCAGCAGAACAGCACCGAGGGCTCGCCCCCGTTCTGCAGCGGCAGCAGGGCGTGCTCCTGGTGGACGGTGAAGTAGGCGTAGGCCATCGAGCCGGAGCAGAGCAGGGCGGCCACCCTGGTGCCGGCGCCGAGCAGCACCAGGACGCCGCCGACCAGCTGGATCAGCGCGGCCCACCAGCCGGGCCACTGGCCGAGCGGGACGGTGCCGCCGCCCTTGGCGCCGCCGAGCACGCCGAACAGCGAGGCGGCGCCGTGGCAGGCGAAGAGCAGGCCGACGACGATCCGGAACGCCGTCAGCACGACGGGTCTGACGGCGTCGGCGGTCTGCCGGGAGTGGGCGGGACGGGGTGTGGACATGCGAAGCGCCTCCTGTGGGGGAAGGAGGTGGATGTGGGAGCGGTAAGGGTAGCCATGGTCTAGTCCACTTGGCAATGCTCCGTCAGAGATCAGGTCTGGACCACTGATCTCCCTTTCTTGACCGACCGATCCAGAAAGGGCTACTGTTCCCGGCATGGCGCGAACGAAGGAATTCGACCCGGACGCGGCGCTGCAGGCGGCCCTGGAGCTGTTCTGGCAGCGCGGCTACGAGGCCACCTCGATGGCCGACCTGGTCGAGCGGCTCGGCATCGCCCGGGCCAGTCTCTACGCGACCTTCGGCAGCAAGCGCGAGCTGTACCTGCGGGCGCTGGAGCGCTACTGCGAGCAGAGCGACTCGGCGCGGCTGGACGAGCTGTCCCAGCCGGGCCCGGCGCTGCCGGCGGTCCGCGCGCTGGTCCGCCAGTACGCGACGGCGGAGGAGGGGGAGCGGCGGCTCGGCTGCTTCGTCACCAACACGGCGGTGGAGCTGGCCCCGCACGACCCGGCCGCGTCCCGCCGGGTGGAGGCGAGCTTCGACCGCCTGGAGACGCTGCTCGCCGCCGCCCTGGCGCGGGCCGCCGCGCAGGGCGAACTGCCCGCCGGGCGGGACCCGCGGGCGCTCGCCAGGATGCTGGTGGTGCTGCTCCAGGGCATCCGGGTGGTGGGCAAGACGGCCGACGGCGCGCCCCTGGCGCGGGACGCCGCCGAACAGGCGCTGGCACTGCTGGACTGACACCCGGCCGGCTCGGGCCGGGTCTTCTGCTGGGCTCATACTGGACCGAACGGTCTACATAGGGGGGAGGGTTTTACATGCCTGTCATCGCTACCGGCCGGTACGGCTTCGCGCTGCTCGGCGTCGTCCAGGCGGTGCTGATCTTCACGATCATGATCCTGACCGTGCCACTGCCGCTGGTGGCACGGGAGTTGGGGCTCGGCCCGTCCGGCGTGCTGCTGCTCAGCGCCGCCTACGGCCTCTCCTTCAGCTCCCTGCTGCTGCTCGGCGGACGGCTGACGGACCGTCACGGCGGACGCCCGGTGCTCCGCGCCGGCCTGGTGCTGCTCGCCGCCGCCTCGATCGCCTGCGCCCTCGCGCCCGGCTACCCCGTCCTGCTGGCGAGCCGCTTCGTCCAGGGTGCGGGCGCGGCCCTCACCGCCCCGGCGGCGGTCGCCGTGGTTCGGGTGCTGCACCCCGAACCGGCCGCCTACCGGCGGGCGATGGCCACCTGGGGCGGCCTGTCGGTGCTCGGCGCCACCGTCGGCAGCGTGGTCTCGGGCGCGGTCGCCGCCGCGGTCTCCTGGCGCTGGCTGTTCGCGGTGCCCGTCGTGGTCGCCCTGGCCGGGCTCGCCCGATCCGGATCCCTGCCCGCCGCCCTGCCCGCAGCCCCTGGTCATGCCCCCGCCGTCCGCCGACCGGCCCTCGACCTGCCCGGCGCCGCCCTCGCCACCGCCGGTGTCTGCGCGGCGAGTTACGCCCTGGTGGCCTCCACCGAGCAGGGCTGGCGCAGCCCCGGGACGTACGGTCCGCTGGCCGCCGGACTCGCCCTGCTGCTCGCGTTCGCCGCCGTCGAGCGCCGCACCGCCGACCCGCTGCTGCCACCCGGCTTCCTCGCCGACCGGCGCCGCGCCACCGCGCTCGCCGCCGTCACGGCCACCGCCGCCGGCACCGCGCTCACCTTCGTCCTGCTCTCGCTCTACCTCCAGCAGCTGCGCGGCTGGAGCGCCGCGGCCACCTCCGCCGCCTTCGTGCCGTATGCGGTGGTCCTGCTGCTCTCCGGCCGACTGGCCGGCCCGCTGACCGTCCGGTACGGACCGGTGGCGGTCACCGTCGGCGGCCTCGCCGTGGCGGCCGCCGGACTCGGCCTGCTGGCCGGGCTCGCCCCCGGCAGCGGCTACGCCTCCGGCCTGCTGCCCGGACTGCTCCTGCTGCCCGCCGGCGCCGCCGCGGCCTT
>NZ_LFVW01000252.1:0-13003 GCF_001182915.1 Kitasatospora sp. MY 5-36 | reverse complement strand
GTGCCGTTCGCCGAGCAGCTGGCGGCCCTGCGGGTCTGAGCCGGCCTCGGCCCCCGGTCGAACGGCCCCGTCGGGACTGCCTCCGACGGGGCCGTTCGGCGCGTCCGCTCGGCGGGCCCGTCCGGTGAGCCCGTCCGGCGGGGTCGTCCGCCGATGCCGTTCGGATGCGCGTCGGCCGTGCCGGATTGTCCGCTTTGCGGTGTAATCATTCCCATGATCAGATTAGTGCTGGTCCGTCCCCCGTTCGGCGTCCCCGCACCGCGGCGGGGGCGGCTGCCGTGAGCCTGCTGCGGGAGAACCCCGTCCTCGCGCTGTTCGTCTGCCTGGCGCTCGGCTACCTGCTCGGCAAACTGCGCGTCGGGCCGATCCAACTCGGCGGAATCTGCGGCACGTTGATCGTCGCCATGCTGATCGGCAGCCGGCACGTCAGCGTCGACGCCGATGTCAAGAACGTCGCCTTCGCGCTGTTCATCTTCTCGCTCGGCTACATCGCGGGCCCCCAGTTCTTCGCCAACCTCAACGCCAAGGGCCTGCGCTTCGCGGTGCTCTGCGTCATGGAGGCGGTGCTGGTCGTCGGGATGGCCTACGGCATCGGCAAGGCCTTCGACCTGGACGTCGGCACCGCGGCCGGCATCCTGGCCGGGGCGGCCACCGAGTCGGCCGTGGTCGGCACCGCCCAGGAGGCGATCGCCAACCTCTCCGGCATCAGCGCCGACCAGTCCGCCCAGCTGCAGAACCACGTGGCCGCCGCCTACTCGGTCTGCTACCTCTTCGGACTGGTCTCCATCGTGCTGCTGACCAGCCAGATCTTCCCGCTGGTCATGCGGATCAAGCTGCCCGAAGCCTCCCGGGAACTGTGGGAGGGGCTGCGCGGCGGCAAGGGCGCGCCGGCCGCCGACGAGCAGCCCGCACTGCCCCCGCTGGTCGGCCGTACCTACCTGGTCTCCCAGGGCGAGGGCTCTACCATCGCCCGGGTCGAGGAGGTCCAGCCCGGCCTGGTCACCGTCGAGGGCGTCCGGCGGGACGGCCGCACCCTCCACCCCGACCAGGACTTCCGGCTGCGCCGCGGCGACCTCGTGCTGCTGGTCGGCCGCCGCGAGGCGGTCATCGACACCGGCCACGAACTGGGCCCGGAGACCTCCGGCGTACCCGGCCTGGACAGCCCGCTGGTGGTCCGCGACATCGTCCTCACCAACCGGGACTTCGTCGGCCGGACGGCGGGGGAGCTGGCCGAGGAGCAGCCGTCCACGACCTCCGGGATCTACCTGACCGACATCCAGCGGGTCGACCAGCACCTGCCCGCGATCGCCGACACCGAGCTGCACCGCGGCGACACCGTGACCGTCACCGGCGCCCGTTCGGCCGTCGACCGGTTCGCCGCCAAGGCCGGCGTCGGCATCCGCAAGGATGCCATCGACTACATCTACATCAGCCTCGGCATCTGCGTCGGCGTGCTGATCGGCCTGGTCACCGTGCACGCCGGGAACGCCGCGCTCTCGCTCGGCACCGGCGGCGGCTGCCTGGTCTCCGGTCTGGTCTTCGGCTGGCTCCGGGCCCAGCGGCCCACCTTCGGGGCCTATCCGCCGGTCGCCGCGCAGACCGCCAAGGACCTCGGGCTCTCCGTCTTCATCGCGGTCACCGGCCTGGCCGCGGGCCCGGACGCGGCGGCGCTGCTCAAGGACCACCCGGTGCTGCTGCCGCTGTCCGGCATCCTCATGGTCACCGTCCCGGCCGTGCTCTCGCTGTTCGTCGGCCGCAAGCTGCTGAGGATCGAGCCGCCGATCCTGGTCGGCGCCATCGCCGGCCAGCAGTGCAGCACCCCGGCGATCACCGCCGTCACCAACGTCGCGCAGAGCAGCATCCCGATGCTGGGCTACACGATCACCTACACCATCTCCAACTTCCTGCTCCCGCTCACCGGACCGATCCTGGTCGGCATGCTGGGGAGCTGACATGACGAACCGTCACATCATCGCGTCGAGCGCCGGCGCCGCCGCCGTGCGGCGAGGAGGGCCGTCCGGGGCGCCGCCGCCGTCGCCCTGCCGGGCCGAACGCCCGTCTTCCCGAGGAGAGTCGAGAACGCCATGACGAAGCCCACGACCGGCCGCGAGGAGATCCGCCGACTGGCCCGGCTCAGCCCCTTCGAGCTCAAGGCCGAGTTCGTCCGGCTCGCCGAGGCCTACCAGCGCGACGAGCCCGGGCAGAAGGGCAAGTCCACCGCCCACATGCTCAACGCCGGTCGCGGCAACCCGAACTGGGTCTGCACCGGCCCCCGCGAGGCCTGCCTCGCGCTCGGCCACTTCGCGCTGGCGGAGAGCCGCCGGGTCTGGACCGCCGACGACCTCGGCGGCATGCCGGAGCGGTCCGGCATCGCCGGCCGCTTCGACGCCTTCGTCCGCGGCCACCCCGGGCTTCCCGGCATCGAGCTGCTCCGGCGCAGCGTCGAACTCGCCGTCGACCGCTTCGGGTTCGAGCGCGAGGCCTTCCTCCACGAGCTCGCCGACGCGAGCATCGGCGACAACTACCCCGTCCCCGACCGGATGCTGGTGCATGCCGAGCGGATCGTCCGCGGCTACCTCCAGGAGGAGCTGATGGACCGGCGGCCCCCGTCGCCGCAGCAGCCCGAGCTGTTCGCCACCGAGGGCGGCACCGCCGCGATGTGCTACGTCTTCGACTCGCTGACGAAGAACGGCCTGCTGCACAAGGGCGACCGCATCGCCCTGATGGTGCCGGTGTTCACCCCGTACATCGAGATCCCCGAACTGGACACCTACGGCTTCGAGGTGGTCCGGATCCAGGCCGACAAGCTGGTCGAGACCGGGGTGCGGGAGTGGCGCTACCCGGCGGACGAGGTCGCCAAGCTGGCCGACCCCGGGATCAGGCTGGTCTGCCTGGTCAACCCGAGCAACCCGCCCTCCCTGGCGCTGTCCCGGCAGGTCACCGACCAGATCAAGCAGATCGTGGCCACCACCAACCCCGACCTGATGATCGTCACCGACGACGTGTACGGCACCTTCGTGGACGGCTTCCGCACCCTGGCCGCCGAACTGCCCCGCAACACCCTGCTCGTCTACTCGTACTCCAAGCACTACGGCGCCACCGGCCACCGCCTCGGGGTGATCGGCCTGGACCGGGACAACGTGATCGACGACCTGATCGCCGCCCTCCCCGCGGAGTGGAAGGAGCGCCTCGCGCGCCGGTACGGCACGCTGAGCCTGGAACCCGGGAAGCTCCGCTTCATCGACCGGCTGGTCGCCGACTCCCGGCAGGTCGCGCTCAACCACACCGCCGGGCTCAGCCTGCCGCAGCAGGCCCAGATGGTGCTCTTCTCGCTGTTCGCGCTGCTGCCCGAGGGCAAGGCGTACAAGGCGCGGGTGCAGGGCATCGTCCGCCGGCGGCTCGACCTGCTGATGGAGGGCTCCGGCATGAAGATCGCGGACGACCCCGGGCGGGCCGGCTACTACGTCGAGCTCGACCTGCTGGCCGAGGCCGAACGGGTCGCGGGCAAGGACTTCGCGACCTTCCTGGAGAAGAACTACGAGCCCACCGAACCGCTGTTCCGGCTCGCCGAGCAGACCGGCGTGGTGCTGCTCAACGGCGGCGGCTTCGACGGGCCCGAATGGTCCGTCCGGGTCTCGCTGGCGAACCTCGACGACCTCGACTACCTGAAGATCGGGCACCACCTCAAGCAGATCTTCGCGGACTACCGCGCCGAGTGGGACGCCTCCCGGGCGTCCTGAGAAAAGCCACGACGACGAGGAGAACCACCACCATGCAGGCCGAATCGCAAGCCGTCCTCTCCCCGCTGACCAGCGCGGCCGTCTTCCTGGTCCTCACCGTCGAACCCGGCCGCGAGGCCGCCGTCCGCGACCTGCTGCCCGAACTCGCCGGACTGCGCCGCGCGGTCGGCTTCCGGGCCCCCGAGGGCGGCCTCACCTGCGTCACCGGCATCGGCTCCGAGCTCTGGGACCGCCTCTTCACCGGCCCCCGCCCGGCCTCCCTGCACCCCTTCCAGGAGGTCGCCGGCCCCCGCCACCGCGCCCCGGCCACCCCCGGCGACCTGCTGCTGCACCTGCGGGCCGAGCGGATGGACCTCTGCTTCGAACTGGCCGCGCAGCTCACCGGCCGGCTCGCCGGGGCCGCCACCGTCGTCGACTCCGTCCAGGGCTTCAAGTACTTCGAGGACCGCGACCTGCTCGGCTTCGTCGACGGCACCGAGAACCCGGAGGGCCGGGCCGCCGAACGCGCGGCCCTGGTCGGCGCCGAGGACCCGGGGTTCACCGGCGGCAGCTACGTCCTCGTCCAGCGGTACGTGCACGCCATGGACAAGTGGAACGCGCTGAGCGTCGAGCAGCAGGAGGGGGCGGTCGGCCGCACCAAACTCGACGACATCGAACTGTCCGACGACGCCAAACCCGCCGACTCGCACGTGGCACTCACCGTCATCACCGGCCCGGACGGCGAGGAGCGGAAGATCGTCCGCTTCAACATGCCGTACGGCACCTTCGGCTCCGCGGACCGCGGCGGCGAGTCCGGCACCTACTTCATCGGCTACGCGGCCGACCCCGGGGTGACCGAGCAGATGCTGCGCAACATGGTCGTCGGCAACCCGCCCGGCACCACCGACCGGCTGCTCGACTTCTCCACCGCCGTCACCGGCGGGCTGTTCTTCGTCCCGACCGCCGACTTCCTCGACTCCCCGCCCCCGGCGCCCTCGGCGGCCCCCGCCTCCCGCCCCGGGGACGGCTCGCTCGGCATCGGCAGCCTCAAGCAGACCTCCTGAACAGGACCCCGCCCATGGACAACCTCCACCGCGACCTCGCCCCGATCTCCGCCGCCGCCTGGGAGGAGATCGAGGCTACCCGGTTCACAACCACCTCGCCCGCCTCCTGGACGGCGAGATCATCTGGGCCCCGGCCATCGAAGGCGCCTACCTGCTCTCCACCCGAGGCGGTGACTTCGAACTCCACCTCGGCCAGGACGCCTCCGTGGGCTACCTCTCCCACGATGCCGAAACGATTCAGCTCTACCTTCAGGAGACGCTGACGTTCCGCGTGTACACGGGAGAGGCGGCCGTTGTCCTACGCGCCTAGCACCAGAGCGGGCTCGACGTGAAGATCCCGATGGCGATGTGGGCTATGTAGACAAACGTGCTCATGGCGCTCTTGCTTCCTGTCCCGGTTCGGTCGGCAGCGGCCGCTTGTGGCGTAGAGCGTCGCATAGCCAGGCGGGAAGATCCAAATCGTTATCCGAGTATCGAACTCCACTTCGATGAATGGTGATCATATGAAGATTACGATCAAACGTCGTCGATCGCCGATTGGATCCGTGCAACCTCGTCCGCGATACCGACCTTCTCGGCCAAAGTGAGGGCCGATGTCAGATGGGCGAGCGCGGCAGACCGGTTTCCGGCTGCCGCCTCGCACGTGCCCAAGCCGCGCATGGCGGCCGCTTGCTCGCGGGCGGTGCCGATGGAACGTGCCAGCTCCAGGGCGAGCAAGTGCTGTTCCAGGGCCTCCTCGCGCCGACCGGCGGCGAGCAGGGCCCGCCCGAGCCCGTTGCGGCCGTCGGCCTCGTGGCGGACGGTTCCGAATTCACGGAAAGTCGTCAGGGCCGACCGGTAGAGCGCGAGGGCGGGTTCGAGTTCACCCGGGATTTCCAACGTTTCCGCAAGATTGGCGCGGGCCACGGACAGGTCCAGCGGGGGGATTGCCTCGCCTGCGCCGTCCAGAATCCGCTCGAATACCTTCCGTGCTGTCGAATTTCGTCCGGCATTGAGGTGGAGCTCGCCGAAGTTGTTCAGGATCCGGAATTCGAGAACCAGGTCATTGAATTTACGGGCCAGTGGTAACGCGCTGGTGTAGACGGCGTGCGCTGATTCCGAGTCGCCCACCGACCGGTGCAGGATGCCGATGTTGACGAGGCAGCGGGCGACGTTCCACTGGTCGTCCTGTTCCTCTCGAATGGCCAGCACTTCTTGTTGTACCGTCAGCGCCTCATGGAGTCGGGTCTGCTCCCAGTGCAGCCGGCTGAGCAGGTTGAGACCGTTCGCCGCCGCGTCGAGTTCGCCCTGCGATCGGGCGAGCGCGAGCCCGTCCTCCAGGGTCTCGATCGCCGGTTCGTAGCGGGAGGCGTAGGCGAGCGTCGCGCCCAGATCGATCAGCGCCCGTGACTCCTGCCGGTGGTTCGCCTGCGACCGCCAGTACGCCGCAGCCGCCCGGTGCATGTCCTGGGCCTCACCCCAGTAGGCTTCGGCGTTCAGATGGCCGGCCAGGACGTGGGCGAGCCAGGCACCGCTCTCCGCGAGCCCGATGCGGTGTGCGTGCGAGGTCAGCGCTACCAGGCTGGTGTGCTCCGCCTCCAGCCAAGTCCTGGCACATTCATGCGAGTTCATGTCCATATCACCCAAAAGCTCTTCCAGGTGGTCGAGTTGTCCGACCCCTGGAAGTGATGCTCTCGATCTGTGTGGATAGAGCAGGCGGTCGGCGCGGTCGGCGACGCACAGGGTGAAGCGGAGCAGTCTCCGGGCCGCCGATTCCCACTGATTCCGATCGACCCCCAGGGCAACTGCGAACTCCCTTAGAAGATCGTGTAGTTGATAGCGCTCTGGCGCGATCTCCTGGATCAGGTGGCAGTTCAACAATGCCTCCAGAACCTCATCAGTCTCATCGACACTCCGCCCGAGCAGGGCCGCTGCCGCATGGACGCCGAAATCCGGTCCGGGGTAGAGGCCGAGCAGCCGGAATGCCGACCGCTGGCTGGCGGAAAGGTACTGGTAGGAGACCTCGAAGACCCGGGCGATGCTGGAGGTGCCGCTGCGGATCTCGGCGAGCCTGCCGTTCTTCCGGGAGAGGCGCCGGGCGAAGTGGGCGAGGGTCCAGGACGGGCGGCCCTTGAAGCGGCTGGCGGCGATCTCGATGGCGAGGGGCAGGTGGCCACATCGCTCGACGATCTCGATGATGCTCTGCGGGTCCGTCGAGCGCTCGGGGCCGACCACGTTGGTGAACAGGGCCACGGCGTCGTCCACTGTCAGCACGTCCAGGAACACCGGCCGAGCGTCCGGGAGCTCCGTCAGCCGCTGGCGACTGGTGACGAGTACCAGGGCGGACGGGGCGGGCGGCAGCAGCGGGCGGACCTGAGCGGCGTTCGAGGCGTCGTCGAGGATGACGACGGCGCGGCGCGAGGACAGCGCCTCGGCGCACAGCGCGAAGACCTCGTCGGCGTCGAGCGGGATGGTGCTGGCGGGCACTCCCAGGCGTCTGAGCAGTAGGGCGCCTGCGGCCTCCGGGGTGAGCGGTGGCTGGTTGCCGACGTGGGCGCGCAGGTTGAGGTAGACGTAGCCGTCCGGGAAGTGCTCGCGCATCAGGTCGGCGGCGTGCAGGGCGAGGGTGGTCTTGCCGACCCCGGGCATGCCGAGGATCGCCGAGACGGTGACGACGCCGCCGCGGGCGAGCCGGGTGTCGGGGCCGGGCAGGACGCGGCGGAGGTCGTCCTCCCGGCCGATCAGCCGGTGCCGCCCGGGGATGTCGGCGGGCGGTACGGCCTGGGGGGCGGGGGTCAGTACGGCCTCGTTCCGTACCGGCGGCCCGGGGAGCGGGTCGCCGTGCAGGATGAGCTGGTGGAGGCGGGTGAGCGGTTCGCCGGGCTCGGTGGCGAAGTGGGCTCGGAGCAGTCGGGCGACGGCGGGGTAGACGGCCAGCGCGTCGGTCTGTCGGCCGACGGCGTAGAGCGCGGTCATCAGGTGGCCGGCGAGGCGTTCGTCGGTGGGGCGGTGCTCGCGCAGGGCGGTGAGTTCGGGGATCAGTTCGGCGAAGTGGCCGATGCGCAGGTCGATCTCGATCCGGCGCAGCGTGGTGGTGAAGTGCTGGTCGGCCATGGCGGCGCGGGTGTTCTGGGCCCAGGTGCCGGGCAGGCCGGCCAGGGGTTCGCCGCACCACAGGTTGGTGGCGCGGCTGAGCACGGTTCTGGCCTGGTGGTCCTGTCCGTTCTCGGCGAGTAGTCCGGCTTGGTCGGAGAGGTCCAGATATCGGTGCCAGTCAATCAGCAGTGGGTCCGCCCGCAGAATGTACGTGTGCGATTGGGTGTCGATCGTGGGCACGTCCCCGGTGGCATTCGCCCCCGAGGCCTGCGCCGCCCGCCGCAGTAGTGCGCGCAGGTGGGAGACGTGACTGTAGAGGCTGGTCAGTGCGCTGGGCGGAGGTTCCTCGCCCCACAGTCGGTATGCGAGCGAGTCGTGGGAGAGCGGCCTTCCGACCTCCAGGGCCAGGGCGGCCAGCAGTTGCCGTCGTTTGTCGGACGGAATCGCCAATGGCTCTCCGTTCACCGACAGTTCAACTGAACCGAGGAGATGAACCTTCATCGTGACGTCCCCCGCCGGTTGGCTACCAGCTTGCTGTGTCGCGGGTGAGCATCGCATGCGTCCGGGGCAACCGGCTATACCACTGTGGGGTTCCGGGGCCGTACTTTTGGGAATAATCTCGACTTGACGATACGTCATGTGATAGCGCCGCACCGATAATTCGTCCAGGGCTGGGGGGCCAGTGACAGGATCGACCGTGCTCGGCGGGTGCCCGTGAACGACGTCAACCTGCCGTACGGAGTGGTACGGAACTCGCTGGCCGGTGCCGCGACGGTCTCCGGCCCGGTGGTGCAGGCCGGCGCGATCCACGGCGGGTTGCACCTGCACGGGTCGTCGGCGTTGCCGACACCGCGGCAACTCCCGCCCTGCCCTCGCAGGTTGGTGGGGCGGGAAGCCGATCTGGAGGCGCTGGACGATTCCTTGGCCGCCGAGGCGGCGTCGGCCGACGTCACCGTGGTGGTGACCGGTCCGGCCGGGGTCGGGAAGACGGCGCTGGCCGCGCAGTGGCTTCGTGGCCTGGCCGGCCGTTTCCCGGACGGCCAGCTCTACGCGGACCTGCGCGGTTACGCACCCGGAGGCCCCGCCGACCCCGCCGAGGCCCTGGGCGGCTTCCTGCGGGCCTTCGGGGTCTCCCCGGTGCCCGGGAGCATGGCGGAGGGTGCCGCGCTGTGGCGCTCGCTGGCGGCGGAGCGCCGGATCGCGGTGCTGTTGGACAACGCCTCGACGGCCGCCCAGGTGCGGCCGCTGCTGCCCGGTTCGGACCACACGGTGGTCGTGGTGACCAGCCGCCGCCGGCTCACCGGGCTCGGCATCGACGGCGCGGTGTTCCGGTCCTTGGGCCCGCTCGCCACGGAGGCCTCCGCCGAGATCCTTGCCGAGCGGGTCGGCCGGAGCCGGGTGGTGGACGAGAGCGATGCCGCCGCCGAGGTGGTGGACGCCTGTGGCGGGCTGCCGTTGGCGATCTGCCTGGCGGCCGCGCGGATCGCGGCCCGCCCGGTGCAGTCGCTCGCCGCGACGGCCGAGATCCTGGGGCGCGGCGCCGACCGTCTCGGGGCGTTGCACGCGGACGGCGAGGCGGTGCGGGACCTGCTGGACGCCTCCTACGACGTGCTGCAGCCGGATGCGGCCCGGTTGTACGGACTGCTCGGACTGCTGCCGTTCGCCGAGTTCACCGTGGAGGCGGCCGCCGTGGTGGCGGACGTGGACCGGGTGGCGGCGGACCGGCTGCTGGACGAACTGATGGACGTCCACCTGCTGGAGGAGGTGCTGCCCGGCCGGTTCCGCTTCCACGACCTGGTCCGGCTGCACGCCCAAGGGCACGGCGCCGGACTTCGCGACGCCCAGGTCGGCCGCGCCGCCACCGACAGGATCGTCGACTGGTACCTCGCCTCGACGACCGCCGCCGAGGCGGTCGTCTCCCCGAGCCACCGCACGCTGCCGCGCGAGTACCGGACCCTGCCGGTGCACCCGGCCCGGGAGTTCGCCGACGACACGCAGGCGCTCGGTTGGCTCGACGAGGAGCGCGACCGCCTCGCCGACCTGCTGCGCTGGGTGCCCGCCTGCGGCCGGAACGCCGCCACCTGGCAACTCGCCGACGCCATGTGGCCGTTGTTCCTCCGGCTGCGTCCGGCCCGGCTCTGGGTCGAGGCCCACCGGATCGGCCTGCGTGCGGCCCGGGCGGACGGCGACCGCTGGGGCGAGCTGCGCATGCTCACCTCCGGCGGGAACGGTCTGCGGAACGCCGGCGAGGCGGCCGAGGCGGCTCGTTGGTTCAATGAAGCACTCGACCTCGCAGGGGAGTTGGCGCAGCCGCTGGCACAGGCCGACGCGCTGTACGGGCTCAGCCAGACTCACCGGATGACCGGGCGTCTGGACGAGGCCGCCGACTGTCTGCGCGAGGTGGTCCGGATCCGGGAGGCCCAGGACTACCTGCGGGGCTCGGCACTGGCCCGGCTGGCGCACGGGGAGGTGCTGTTGCTCGCGGACCGGGCGGCGGAGGCCGTCACCTCCATCGAGCGGGCGCACCGCGAGTTGGCCTCGATCGGGGACGACTACGAGGCGGCCCGGGCGATCGCCTTCCTCGGGGTGGCCCATACGACGCTGGGCGGGTACGACCGTGCCGACCGCTGCCTCCAGGAGGCGCTGGCCGGCTTCCGGGCCCGGCTGTCGGGGCATTGGGAGGCCCGGACGCTGGAGTTCGCCGGAGAGCTGGAGGAGCGGCGCGGCCGCCCCGCCGCCGCGCGTGCCCGGTTCGAGGAGTCGCTGGCCCGCTACCGGGAACTCGCCGCGACGGCGGAGGCGGCCCGACTGGCCGACCGCCTCGCCGCCTACGACACGGAATCCGGCCCCCTGGCTACACCCGACCGCCCGGCCGGTCCACGGCCCTGAAACAGGACCGCGGGAACACGGGGGAATGCCACCCGAGCACGTCGACCCGGGCCAGTTCGGCCAGCCGGCGGCCGAGTGTGAGCCAGGCGTGGGCCATCGAGCCGACGGCCAGCGGCGGGACCGCTTCGCCGGCCGCCCGGGCCGGCTGCAGGACCAGCGGCGCCCCGTCCCGGGCCAGGAGCAGCAGTGCTCCGGCGCGGTGCTCGGCGGTGGCCAGCGCACAGCCCGGGTAGGTGGCCAGGACCGCCCTGAGCCGGGCGAGGACGCCGTCTGTCGTCAGCCGTCCGGCGTGCAGCACGTCCGCCTGGTGGCGCCAGCGTGCCGCCGAGGTCCGGGTGAGGTCGAGCGCGAGGTGCTCGTCCACGTATCCGGGGCCGGCCGACGCGGGCCCGGCTCCGGCGGGCAGTTCCGCCGCCAGCAGCCCGTGCACGGTGCCGACGGCCGAACTCACCTGCGCCTCGAACAGCACCGCGGTCCGTCGGGCGTCCATCGGCCCGGCCTCCGGAGCGGCCCCGGTCTCCGCCCGAGCGGGCCGTTCCGCCCCGGTGGGCCCGGTCGCCCCCGCGACCGACGCCAGCCGCACCCTGTGCACCGTCGCGCTCATCCGTCCCGCCGCGACCCGGCCGCCGCGATCGCGTCCAGCGGGTCGGGCAGGTGCAGCGGCTCCGGGCCCGGGACGTGGGCGGGCTGGCCCAGCCTGAGGACGCGGTACAGCAGCCGACGGGCGTTGCGGTCGAAGCGGCCGGGCTCGGAACTGATCCGGGCGGCGATGGCGGCGTACTCCTCCGGGCGGTACTGCTCGGCGGCGTAGCCGAGCTGGTCGACGAGGGGGTGTCCGGGGGCGAGTGCCGGAGCGGTGGCGGCCAGCTGGGCGGCCGGCGACCGCGGGTTGACGTGGCGGTGGGGGTACTCGGCGAGCAGGACGGGAGCGCCGGTCATCGCTCCGTACAGGGTGACCGAGCCGTGGTCCCCGATGATGAAGTCGGCGGCGACGAGCAGCGGCCGCCAGTCCGTCTCGGGCGGGATGACCGTGACGGCCCCGCGTGCGGTGGCCCTCGCCCAGGACTGCACGGCGTAGGAGCCGTGCGCGGCCGCGATGTTGGGGTGCGTCAGCAGGACGGTCCGGTAGCCGTGCTGGGGCAACTCGGAGGTCAGCCGGGGCAGCACGGCGTCGAGCCGGGTGAAGAGCGAGCCGTTGCCCCAGGTGGAGGAGACCAGCACCAGCTTCTCCTCCGGCCGCAGTCCCAGCGCCGCCCGGTAGCGCTCCCGGTGCGGCACCGCGGCGGCGATCCGGTCGTAGCAGGGGTCGCCCACCACTTCGGCGATCGGGACGGCCTCCGGGCAGGTGCGCCGGAGTTCGAGCAGTTCCTCCTCGTGGGCGAGCGCGAAGGAGGCGGGGACGAGCCGCCCCTCCCAGCACAGGTAGTCCGGGCCGAGGCCGATGGCCGCCCGCTCGCCGTCCGGCGTGCTGCGCCGGGACAGTTTGATGTTGCCGGCGCCGTGAGGCAGCCGGACGACCGGGCCGTGCAACTGCTCCATCCCCTGGGAGCCGGCGGCCAGGATCAGGTCGAACTCCTGCCGGACGGCCTGCTCCCACGGCAGGACCGTGCCGCCCAGTGCCCGGAGGACCTCCGTGGCGCCCCTGTTGAACACGTGCGGTGCCACCGTGAACTGCACGTGGACCCGCAGGTCCGAGGCGAGCAGCGAGTAGAAGTCGTGGAGCCGTTTCGCGTACACCATGGTCTGGGCGACCACCAGCACCTCCTTGCGGTCCTGCAGCGTCTCCCACGGCCCGTTGTTGCTCCAGGCCGTGCTGCCGCGTTTCCCGCGGGGTGGCGTGGTGTCCTGTTCCCCGTGTACCAAGGTCATCCTTCTCCCCCTCCTTGATCCCAGGTCCGGCCCTCGACGGGCCCCGTGGCCGATGGTCCCCGGACGCCCTGGCGGAATCCATGAGGGGATCTGGCGGATGCTTGCGGAAACCTTGTGTCCGCTTTCCGCGCCCGCTCGTCCGGCCCCGGGAGCGGGAAGGGTACTGAGTTCCTTTACGAGGGGTACTGAGTGCCGTATTCTCTCCGTGGAGCCTCTGACGCCAGTCGACGGGAGTCGACACGGTCTGCCGGTCCAGGTGGCGCTTGCGGTGCGCGGGTCGTGCCCGGGCCGGACTTGGCACTCAGTACCCTCGGCATGCCTGAGGCCATGGATCAGTGCACCCGTGCACCCGTGACAGGAGAACCGCTCATGAGCTTGAGGATCGTC
>NZ_LFVW01000251.1:0-1731 GCF_001182915.1 Kitasatospora sp. MY 5-36 | reverse complement strand
GAGTCGGTGGCGGCGCGTCCGGCGCGGACCGCGGGCACGGTCGTCAAGGACGAGGGCGAGGGCGGCAAGTCGCTCGCGACCTTCCTCGCCGACCAGAAGTTCATCTAGTCCCACCCGTTCGCGAACCCAACGATCGAACAGGAGCAACGAATCATGGCTGAGATCCTGGTTCTGGTGGACCACGCCGACGGCGCGGTGCGCAAGCCGGCCCTGGAGCTGCTGACCCTGGCCCGCCGTATCGGTGAGCCGTCCGCCGTCGTCCTGGGCGCCGGTGCGGCCGCGGCCGGCATCGCGGCGAAGGCCGGCGAGTACGGCGCGGTGAAGGTGTACGTCGCCGACGGCGCGGAGTTCGCCGACCAGCTGGTCGTCCCGAAGGTGGACGCGCTGGCGCAGATCGCCAAGGCGAACGACGTGGCCGCGGTGCTGGTGACGTCCTCCGGTGAGGGCAAGGAGGTGGCCGCGCGCGTCGCGCTGCGGATCGGCTCCGGCATCATCACCGACGCCGTCGACCTGCGCGCCGGCGACCAGGGCCCGATCGCCACCCAGTCGGTGTTCGCCGCCTCGTACACCGTCGACTCCCGGGTGAGCAACGGCGCACCGGTCATCACCGTCAAGCCGAACGCCGTCGCCCCGGAGGCCGCCCCGGCCGCCGGTGCGGTGGAGGACGTCGCCGTGGCGTTCACCGGCAACGCCGCCAAGGTCGTCTCGCGCACCCCGCGGGTGTCCTCCGGCCGTCCCGAGCTGACCGAGGCCGCGATCGTGGTCTCCGGTGGCCGTGGTGTCGGTGCCGCCGAGGGCTTCGGCGTGGTCGAGGAGCTCGCGGACGCGCTGGGCGCGGCCGTCGGCGCCTCGCGTGCCGCGGTGGACGCCGGCTGGTACCCGCACAGCAGCCAGGTCGGCCAGACCGGCAAGCAGGTCTCCCCGCAGCTGTACGTGGCCAACGGCATCTCGGGCGCCATCCAGCACCGGGCCGGCATGCAGACCTCGAAGACCATCGTGGCCGTCAACAAGGACCCCGAGGCCCCGATCTTCGAGCTCGCCGACTACGGCGTGGTCGGCGACCTCTTCGAGGTGCTGCCGCAGCTCACCGCCGAGGTGAAGGCCCGCAAGGCCTGAGCCCGGTCCGCCTGACAGTGAGGGCGTGGCACCGAGTACCACTCGGTGCCACGCCCTCCGTCGTCTCCCGGCGGCGCTTCGGCGCGCCGCCCGTCCCGGTCACGCCTCCGTCCGGGCCGTGAACCTCTCCGCGACGCCGGTCACTCCGCGACGAAGGCCGCGAGGTGCTGGGTGAAGCCGCCCTGGGTGGGCGGCAGCGGGCGCGGCTCGGTGTCCTGCACCGGCGGCGGCTCCTCGACCGGCAGCAGCCGCAGCTCCGGCTGGTCGGAGTCGGGGGAGGAGAGCAGCCGCACCCGGGTGCCGACCGGGACGGTGCTGCGCATCCCGTCCACGATGCACCAGACGTCGAAGCCCTCCGCCATGCGGATCAGCGACTTCTGACGGACCAGCGGCGTCCGGGCCTGTTCGACCGCGCAGCGCCGCACCACGCCGGTGCCCTCGCTGGGCTCCAGCCGCAGCTCGGTGGAGCCGCAGGTGGGGCAGAGCAGCCGTTGGAAGGTGGGGTTGTTGCACCACGCGCAGCGCTGGAAGTACAGCGTCGTGCTGCGGGTGTCGGCATCGATGGCTGAGTGGACCACGCTGTCATCCATACCTTTCTTCGTGGGATCGTTCTGG
>NZ_LFVW01000250.1:0-15720 GCF_001182915.1 Kitasatospora sp. MY 5-36 | reverse complement strand
CGGCGGCCTCGTGGACCAGCCGCCGCGGGTCGCCCGGCGCGAGCGCGTCGGACAGCGCGCGGTGCGCCTCGCGGCGCGCGGTGTCGGAGGCCGCGGAGACGACGGCGGTGCGCACCAACGGGTGCCGGAACACCAGTTGCCCGGCCGGGTCGAGCCGGGCCAGCCCGTCGGCCTCGATCCGTTCCAGGATCTCCCGCGCGTTCTCGTCCGCGACCGCGCTCAGCCACTCGCCGCTGCCGAAGTCCGGACTGGCGGCCAAGGCGCCGAGCAGCAGCAGACGGCCGGCCTCCGGCGGCACCGCCCCCAGCCGTTCGGTGAACATCCGCTCCAGCTTCCGCCCCAGCGGCAGCCGCTCCGGCAGTGGCGCGGCCCCGCGCTGCTGGGCGGCCGCGAGCTGGCGCGGCAGCTCCACCAGCGCCAGCTCGTTCCCGGCCGCCTCCGCCAGCACCCGGTCCCTGGCGGGCGCGGCGAGTTCGGGGTAGCGGGAGCCCAGCAGCAGGGCCGCGTCCGTCCGGGGCAGCGCCCGCACGTCGACGGCCTCGGCGGACCAGAGCCGGGCGGCCGGCCCGTCCGGGCGGGTGGCGCCGACGATCACCACCCGCTGCTCGGCGCAGCGCCGGTGGAGGAAGGCGTAGACGGTCGCGCTCGACGAGTCGATCCAGTGCAGGTCGTCGAGGAGGAGCAGCGTCGGGGCGGCCCGCGCCGCCTCCTCCAGCAGGGCCAGCGCGGCGGCACCGACGGCGAGGCCGCTCGGGGCGCCGGGACGGACGCCGAACGCGCTCTCCAGGGCCTCCCGCTGGTGGGCGGACAGCGCGGTGGAGCGCTGGAGCGGCGCCCAGAAGGCCTGGTGGAGGGCGCCGAACGCGAGGTCCGTCTCCGCCTCGGAGCCGACCGCGCGCAGGACGGTGAACCCGCGCTCGCGCGCCGCCCGTTCCACCCAGGCCAGCAGCGTGCTCTTGCCGACCCCCGCCTCACCGCGCAGCAGCACCGTGGACCCGCTCGCACCGTCCACGGCCTGGACCAGCGCCGCCGTCAGCAGCTCCGTCTCCCGCTGCCGGCCGACCAGGACCGGAACCCGCCCGCCGTCCACCACTCTCGTCCCCCTCGGGTTCTCACCGCCCACTCCCCGGGCACCCAAGGCTACAATCCGTCAACCCGCCCCGGCACTACGGCGGGTGCCGCTCCGGGCGCGCAGCGTGCCCAGCCCCGGCTCCCGCCGCCGGCCCGCCGGTTCCCTCCCGGGCCATCCCCCGTGCACGGACGCGCAACCGCCCCGCCTCCCGCCGCCGTAGCGTCATGCGGCGCACCGGCCCGGCGGTCCGCCGCGACCGCCTCACCTTCCGCGGCCACGCCGACCTCACCGCGTCCTTCCGGAACTGACCGCCCCCACACCAGACGAAGGCCGACACACCCATGACCGAGCCCCGCGACGGGCAGCCACCCAGCGCCCCGGACGACCTGTGGTGCCCCTTCCCCTCCCTGACGAACCCCCACGCCGAGCAGGCCGACCGGCAGAGCCTGGACTGGCTGGCGCGCCACCGGCTGCTGGACGGGCGCCACCGGCAGTCCGACCGGATCGGCCGCCAGCGCAGCGGCCACCTGGCCGCGCGGACCAACCCGGAGGTCTCCGCCGGGATGCTGCGCCTGTTGTCCGACTGGTACGTCTGGCTCTTCGCCTTCGACGACGGGTACTGCGAGGACCGCGAACGCGGCGCCGCCCCCGGGCCGTTGGCCCGTACGACCGCCCTCCTCTCCCGGGTGGTCGACCCCGAGCCGCCCGGCGACGGGCTGCCCGGACCGGCCGGCGCCTACGCGACGGCCCTGCGGGAGATCCGGGACCGGATCGCCGCGCAGGCCTCGCCGTCCCAGCTGTTCCGGTGGGAGTGCACGGTCCGCGACTACCTCTCCGCCCAGGTGTGGGAGGCCGCCAACCGGGAGGCGGGCACCGTACCGGTCCTGGCCGAGTACGTGGCCATGCGCCGGCACGCCGGGGCGACGTACACCTGCCTCGCCCTGGTCGACCTCGCGGCCGGCTACGAAGTCCCGGCCGCGGAGGCGGACGGACCGTCGCTGCGCAGGCTCAGGGACCTCACGGCGAACCTGGTGAGCTGGGACAACGACCTGTACTCCCACGCCAAGGAGGCCGCCGGCGGCCAGGGCCGCCACAACCTGGTCGAGGTCCTCGCCCGCCACCACCGCTGCTCCCCGGCCGAGGCCCGACGGTCGGCCGTCGCCATGCGCGACGCCGAGATGCGCGCGTTCGTCGAGCTGAGCCGGACCGTCCGCACGGACGGCAGCGAAGCGGCCTCCGCGTACGCCCGCAGCCTCGGGCTGTGGCTGCGCGGGCACATCGACTGGTCGCGCGGCAGCTCCCGGTTCGACGTGCCGTCCCCCGCGGCGAGGCACTGATGCGCGAGGACGCCGCCCCGCCCGGCAGCGCGCCGCGCGCGCCCGGCCACCTGCCCCTGCTCGGCCACCTGCTCCCGCTGCTGACCCGCCCCGTGCCGTTCCTCCAGTCGCTCGCCGACCACGGCCCGGTGGTGCGGATCCACCTGTGGCGCAGGCCCGTTCACGTCCTCACCGACCCCGGGCTGGTCCACCGGCTGCTCGTCCAGGACGCCGCGAGGACCGAGAAGGGCTTCGTCTTCGACCAGGCCCGCGGCCTGCTGGGCAACGGCCTGTTCATCTCCGAGGGCGCGTTCCACCTCCGCCAGCGGCGCCTGGTGCAACCGGCCTTCCACCGCGACGGCATCCGCCGGTACGCCGCCCTGGCCGCGCGGCTGGCAGCGGCCGCGGTGTCCCGCTGGGAGACCGGGCGGCCCGCGCCGATCGAGCCGCGGATGCACGGACTCGCCCGGGACATCGTGGTCGAGGCACTGTTCGCCACCCGCCTGACCCCCGCCCAGAAGGCCCGGATCGACCGGGCCGTGCCCGTCGTCCTCACCGGATTCGTCCAGCGGGCGCTCTACCCGTCGCCGCTGCTGGAGAAGCTGCCCGTACCGGCCAACCGGCGCTTCGACGCGGCGGTCCGGGACCTGCGCACCACCGTGGACGAGCTCGTCGATCAGGCCGCCGCCCCGCAGCAGGGCCCGGACGGCACACTGCTGTCCCTGCTGCTGACTGCCCGCGACGAGGAGACCGGCCTCGCCATGCCACCGGCCCAGGTCAGGGACGAGGCGGTCTCGCTGCTCCTGGCCGGCACCGAGACGACCGCCACCACGCTCGCCTGGCTCTTCCACGAACTCGCCCGGCACCAGGACCTCCAGGACGGGCTGAGCGAGGAGGTGCGCGCCGTCGCCCCCGACGGCTCCGTGTCCCCGGACGACCTGCCGCTCCTGGAGCGCACGGGCCACGCCATCAGCGAGACCCTCCGGCTCCACACCCCCAACTGGATCCTGATGCGCCGGGCGACGGAGCCCCTCCGGTACGGCAACGTCGTCCTGCCCCCGGGGGCGGAGATCCTCTTCAGCCCGACCGCGCTGCACCGCTCCCCGCGGCTCCACCCCGACCCGTCGCGGTTCGACCCCGACCGCTGGCGCCAGTCCGCCGGCCACGCCCCACCCAGGCTGTTCGTCCCCTTCGGCGCGGGCCGGCACAAGTGCGTCGGCGAGTCCTTCGCCTGGACCGAGATGCTCGTCGTCACCGCAGCCGTCCTCGCCCGCCTGCGCCTCAGCCCGGCCACGGCCACCCCCCTCCGGGAGAGCGCCACCGCCGCCACCGTCCGCCCACGCGGCCCGCTGCTCGTCGCCGAACCCCGGTGATCCGCCGGCGGCCGGCGCGTGCGCGCAGGGGCAGGCCCCGGTGCCCGGGTACGACGACCGGCCGGCGGACGTGGCGGCGGTGGCCGTACTGCCGTGAACCCGCCATTCCTGCGGATACCGGGGGATAACCCCACCCACGACCGGGTGGGTAGCGGCATCGTCGCAGGTGGTCCGCTCCGGAGAGGGTTGGGGCAGCGGCGTGACCCGCCGGCTTCCTCGACAAGCAACCGGAGTTGATGCATGCGCAATCAGGCGCAGCAGACCGTCCACCCGTCCCGGCCCAGGAAGGTCCTGGTGGCCGCGATGGCCGTCGGTGCCCTGACGACGGGGGTGCTGGCCCCGTCCGCGGCCTTCGCGGCACCGAAGCCGGACACCGTCCAGCAGGGCCTCGACGCACTGGTGCGGGACGACGGCATCGTCGGCACGCTGGCGAACGTCGAGAAGGGGCACGGCCGAGCCCGCAACTACACCGCCGGGGTGGGTGACCTGGCCACCGGGGCAAAGGTCCCGGTCGACGGTCAGGTGCGGATGGGCAGCAACACCAAGGCGTTCACGGCGGTGGTCGTGCTGCAGCTGGTCGGAGAGGGGAAGATCGGCCTCGACGCGCCCGTCGAGACCTACCTGCCGGGCCTCGTCCGCGGGGACGGCATCGACGGGCGGAACATCACCGTCCGTCAGCTCCTCCAGCACACCAGCGGGCTCCCGGAGTACCTGCGGGGTGATGCCTCGTTCCACTACTACGAGCCGCGCGACCTCCTCGACAACGCACTGCGGTTCAAGGCCGACTTCGCCCCTGGCGACCGGTTCAACTACAGCAACACGAACTACCTCGTGGCCGGCCTGATCGTCCAACGGGTCACCGGCCGCCCGCTCGCGGCGGAGATCGACCGCCGCATCGTCAAGCCCGTCGGCCTGCGCCACACCTACTTCCCCACCCCCGGCGACACGACCATCCGCGAGCCCCACCCCAAGGGCTACTACCGCGAAACCCCCGACGCACCCCAGCAGGACGTCACCGAGACCGACCCCTCCTTCGGCTGGGCCGCCGGTCAGATGATCTCCACCAACTCCGACCTCAACCACTTCTTCTCCGCACTCCTCCACGGCGGCCTCCTCCCACCCGCCCAGCTCGCCGAAATGAAGAAGACCGTCCCCGCCGAGGCCGTCGGCCCCGGCGCCGCCTACGGACTCGGCCTCGTGAGCAGGCCCCTGCCCTGCGGCGGCCTCTACTGGGGCCACGGCGGCAGCTTCCCCGGCTACGAGACCCGCGGCGGCGTCACCGAGGACGGCAGCGCCGCGGCCAACATCGCCGTGACCTCCCGCCCGACCGACAAGGCCGCCTTGAGGCACGTCGAGAACGTCGTCGAAGCAGCCCTCTGCCGCTGAGGCCGCTCAGGCCGCTGCGCCCGGACAACACCGGCGTACGCACCGATGGTTCCGCGGTTCCGGCCTCCGGCCCGGAGCGGGGTACTCCCCCGCTCCGGGCCGGAGGCCGTCTACCCGGCAGCTCCGCGATGCCGAAGGGCCGCATCAGCCTCAGCGGGTCGGCGCACTCGAACGCCTCGTTGGCGAGCCGGTCCTGGCCGTCCGGCGTCACGCCCTCGGCCGGTCCGCCGGACGGAACCCGGACCGGGCAACGATCCGAGCGGACGCTCCCGCCGGGCGGAATCCGCACACGATTCGTACAGTGACAACTGCGGAGCGAGACCCCGCGTCCCCGCCATGGCGCAGCAGCGGTCCGGCTCGAACGGACCTGAGGCGGGACGCCGGCCGGCGCTGCCCATCAGAACCCGCCCGGCCGGAGCGAAGGACCGTGCCCACCCGCCGTTCCCCACCGGCTTCCGGTCACCCCTTCCCGCTGAGCAGTCCACACCGAGGAGCAGCAGGACGATGGCACGTACGGCAGCCACCAAGAGAACGGCGAGCGCCCGGCGGCGAGCGGGCGACACGGACGAGGCAAAGGTCGCCGATGCCTCGGTCAAGGCGGAGTTCCTCGGCGACGACACCCACATCGACCCCGGCTCTTCGGACAGCAAGGGGACCGTCCTCGAGAACGCCACGCTCGACTTGAGCCAGGGCACCGTGCAGCCTCCCGAACCGGTGGCGGGCGAGAAGGCGGTCCTCTCCTGGACGGTGACGAACCTCGGGCCCGACGACGTCACCTCCGCCGTCTGCGAGTACGACATGGGGGACGGTCTGAGCGAAGTCGACTTCACCATCGACGACAAGCGCGCCCCGGAGCACAAGCTGCCGCCCTTGAAGCATGGCGAGAAAGCCGTGGCGGCCCTCACCGTGCAGATCGCGCCGAACGCCGGCATCCCCCTGGGTGTCCTGTTCGGTGTCCACACCGCCGACGCGACGCCAAACCGGCAGACCATCGTGGACCCCGTGTCGAAGGTGGACCTCTCCCTGACGGGTGACCCCGCCGACGACACGGTGCCGGCAGATCAACCCGTCAGTTTCCGTTGGAAGGTGGAGAGCAGAGGACCGTCCAGCGCAGAAATGGTGAGCGTACGGGCCACCCCTCCGGCCGGGGTGCGCTTTGACTCTGCCGACAACGGCGGAACCCTACAAGCCGATGGCAGCATCCTCTGGCAGCTCGGCTACCTGGACCCACCCCAATCGCGCACGGTGACGGTCAAGGCGAAGACCTCCCCGACCACACGGGACACCCTGGTCGCCACCGCCGTGGCGACCTTCAGCAGGCCGGACGGCTCTGGCAGTCCGGCAACCACCCCGCAGGTACCCGTCACCCTGAAGGTCCAGGAACTCGCCACGCTCACCTGCACAGCGGCCGCCGTCCCCCCGCAGACGGTCGCCGGGCGGGACGAGGTCACCTACACCTGGACCTTCCACAACGAGGGCCCCTCCGTCGTCCGGGGCCTCGCCGTCACCGCGACGCTGCCGGACGGTCTGGCTTTCGTCTCCGCCACCGACCATGGCACGCTCCAGAAGGGCGGCATCGTCAGCTGGGCGCTGCCCCCGGTCGAGTCCGGCGACACGTCCGTCGCCGTCACCGCGAAGGTCGACCCCGGGGCCCTCGGCCCGCTGACCGCCTCGGCGAAGGCCTCCGCCACGACCCTGGATGCCAAGACAAAGAAGCCGATCAAAGTCCCGGCGACCGAGGCGACCGTCACCGCCACCGCAGAGGCCGTGCTGTCGCTGCGCGCCGAAGCCACCGACCCGGCCCAGGTGGTGGCGGGTGACCGTGACCACCCCGCTGCCTTCCGGTGGACACTCACCAACAAGGGAAGTTCCACGGCGACCGGCGTCACCGCACGGGTCACCCTGCCGCCCGGCGCCACCTTCGTGTCCGCCACCCCGACAGCCACTGTCAAGGGCACGGACATCAGCTGGGATCTGGGCCCCCTCCCGCCGAACTGCCCGGCCGACCTCACCCTCCGTGTCTGGCCCGCCCCGGAGGTTCGCGGCTCGCTCACCCTCAAGGCCGGCGCTGAGGCGCAGACACTCGACCCCCGCACCGGGAAGCCGGCCAGAACGCCCGAGGCACCGGCCACGGTCCAGGTGGCGGTGCAGGACCGACTCGAGATCATCGAGACCCGGTTCAGCCCGGACACGGTCCAGGAGGGCGACCAGCTCGCCCTGGCCTGGAATGTGAGGAACACCGGTCCGTCCCTGGCCCGCAACGTGACCCGTACGGTCAAGCTGCCGAGCGCCCTGAGCCTCGCCGACGGCCAGCAAGCCACCTATCCTCAGGAGGAGTTGGCGCCCGGCAAGGCCGGCGGATGGTTCACGGTCGTCACGACGGTCGGCGACACGCAGGACCACCAGGTCACCGTCACGGGCCTGTTCACCCGCGATGGCTCCACCGAGGCGACCAGCAAGGACATCACCATCCCCGTCAAACAGGGGAAGGGCAACTTCCGATTCCCCTTCGACTTCGGGCCCTTCGGCTTCCCGCCCCCGTTCGGCGGCGAAGGCAGCGGAAAGGACCACGACGAGTCGGACGACGATGACGACGACGACGAGAAGGACAAGACCACCACACTGAAGTTCACCAAGGCGAAAGCCGATCCGGAAACGGTCGACCCCGGCAAGTTCCTGACCTACTCCTGGACCCTCAAGAACACCGGTCGCAACGTCACCGCCAAGAACATCTACGTGTCGATCACCCTGCCCGCCGACGTCAAGCCGACGGAGGTTCACGGGCTGCCCGCTACCCCCACCCCCAAGATGATCATCGGCTACCTGGGTTCGCTCGCCCCGGGCAAGACCCAGGACTTCTCGGTGAAGACCGTCGTCGACGACGGTGCCACCGGCTCGCTGCCCGCCCGAGCGTACGCCTGTTCCGCACAGGCCCGCCCGGCCTGGAAGACCGCCGAGGCCACCGCCCGCGCCTCGTCCCAGCTGGACCTGACCGGGGCGGTAACCCCGAACCCCGCCGACGCCGGAAAGCGGATCACCTACCACTGGACGCTGGCCAACAAGGGGCCCTCCGACGCGTCCGGGCTCACCGTCCGGATCACCATGCCCGACCAGGTGTCCGACCCGAAGGGCCTGGTCACCGAAGGCGGATCGCAGACGGCACGTTGGGACGAGCCGAAGAGGCAGCTCGTCTTCGACTCCCTCGGCACGCTGTCGAACGGCCAGCAGCTGACCCTCGAGGCCACCGCCACCGTTCGCAAGGATGCCGCCGGCCCGCTGGAGGCGACCGCCCACGCCCAGGCCACCGACGCCGCCGACGCCAAGAACACCCTGACGGCCGAGGTCAAGGTCGCGTTGAGCCTCACCGGCGAGGCTGTCCCGCCTGCGGTGGTCGCCGGGCGCGACCTGACCTACGTGTGGACCCTCGCCCACGCCGGCGGGCCCGCCGCAGAGAAGATCGACCTCACCGCCGGCCTGCCGGCCTCCCTCACCTACCGCGCTTCCTCCCACGGCG
This sequence comes from Kitasatospora sp. MY 5-36, assembly GCF_001182915.1. Lineage (NCBI taxonomy): Bacteria > Bacillati > Actinomycetota > Actinomycetes > Kitasatosporales > Streptomycetaceae > Kitasatospora > Kitasatospora sp. MY 5-36. Next base: position 7,059 of record NZ_LFVW01000250.1, on the reverse strand, counting down.
GAGCGACGTCGGACGGCAGAAGGGTCCAGTGGCCGCCGATCGACCTCAAGCCGGGCGAGCAGCGCGCGGTCACGGTCACGGCCCTCGTCGACCCGGCCGCCAAGAACATCCCCGCCGTGACCGCCACCGCCAAGGCGGGCGACACCGCCGACGCCACGGGCCGGATCGGCTCGGTGCAGGTCACCCGGGCGAGCGCGCTCACGCTCAACGGCATCGGCACCCCCAGCCCGGTGACGGTGGGCGAACATGCCTCGCTCGTCTGGACGGTGGTCAACCGCGGCCCGTCGGTGGCCTCCGGCGCCGTCGCCGACCTCACGCTGCCACCCGAACTGAGCAATCCCAAGATCACCGTCTCGAACGGCAGGAAGGCGCCCGTCCAGGCCAGTCCGACATCCCTGCCCGACCTCAAGCCCGGCCTGTCCGTCACCGTGACCGCCACCGGCACCACCACCGCCGACGACCTGACCCGGGCGCCGGGCACGGTGAGCGGACGGGCCGTGGTCAAGGAGGAGGGGCAGACTCCGGCCGACGCGGCCGCGCGGATCGAGATCGACTCCGACGCCGTCCTGACCCTCACCCCGGACCCGGACGCCGCCGACCTCCGCACCTTCGATGCCGGTGCCACCGTCCCGTTCACCTGGACGGTCGCCAGAACCGGCACCTGCGCCACCGGCCCCGCCTCCCTCCAGGTCGCCCTGCCCCCGGAGCTCACCGTCACCGAGGCCCTGATCGACGGCCAGGCCCCGTCCTCGCTGTCGCAGAGCGACGGACACCTCACCCTCGGCCTCGACGGCCTCGCCACCGGGAAGCAGACCGTGCGGGTCACCTGCCGGGTGTCGCCCCGAGCTCCCGCCACCACGGCGAAAGGCCCCGATCCACTCGCCGTCACCGCACTGCTCTTCGCGGACGGCGCGAGCCCGGTCATCCACACCGCACGGCTGAACGTCACCGTCCGCAGCACCGTACGGATCAGCGCCTTCCAACTCCCCTACCCGGTCACCGCCGGCGGCGAGAGCGTCCTGGTCTGGTCCCTCGGCAACGACGGGCCCTCCAGCGCCCGGGACACCTCGTTCGTCCTGACGCTCCCGAAGGACTTCGCCTTCCTGGACGCCACCGTCGACACCGCCCCGCGCAGCGGCACCGTCGATCCGGCGCACCCCGGCCGGTGGACCGTTCCCGTGGGAGAGCTCGCACCGGGCGAGGCCGCGCAGATCGCCGTACGGGTCGCCGTCTCCCCCGACCCGGCCGGCCCGAAGGCCGCCGTCACCCGGTCCGCCACCGTCGGCACCACGACCGGTCTGGCCTCCGGCAGCGACCCCGTGCCCATCGGCAGCACCGCGCAGGTCGCGATCACCACGACGGTCTCTCCCCCCGCACCCCTGGTCGGCGACAACGTCACCTACGTCTGGAACCTCACCAACACGGGCCAGAGCACCGTACGCGGGGCCACCTTCGAGGTCACCGTGACGGGCGAAGGGTTCGTCCCCGACCACGGATCCACCGTCGCCAAGGTCACCCCGTCCGAGGACGGGAAATCCCTCACCGTCGTCTTCGTCGTCCCCGCGCTCGCGCCGGTGGCCGAGCAGACGTTCACCCTGGTCGGGAAGGCCACCACGGCCGTCATTCTGGTGGCCATGCCCGTGGTCAAGGACGGGACGGGCAAAGCCCTCCAGCCTCCGGGCCCTGAGAAGCGCACGCAGGTCGGCCGCATCACCACGCCCCCGCGTACGACACGGACCTCCCGCACCGCGCCTCGCCCGACGGACGCGAAGCCCCGCCGGGCCGCAGCCAAGCGCACGACGCCCGCCAAACGCACGGCGGCGCCCGCCGGGCGACGCAAGCGCCTCCCCGCCTCCTGAACCGCCCTCCGGCCGCACCCGGTCGCGCGCAGCCCCCTCGCCTCCGACCCGCGCGGGCCCATCGGGCCCCGAAAGAAGTCACCCCATGCCCGAGCCCTCCGCACACCGATACCCGTCCGTCCTCGCCATGGGCCTCGCGGCCGTGTCCCTGGCCGCCTGCTCCGGCACTCCGACCGCCGACCCACAGGCAGCACCGCAAGCCCCACAGCTCCCCGCGCTCCTGGAATTCGGGGAGCCGCAGTGGAAAGGCGCGGACGCCTATGCCGCCTACATCGCGTCGATCCGCGACGCCGTGGCACCCGCTGCTGACGTGGAGATCTCCGTCGGCATGCGAAGGCTGCACGTCAGCCCGTCTATTCAGCAGAAGGTGGTGGACGCCAAACCCAAGAATCCCAAGTCATACACGACGGAGGACTTCGTCGGGCTCCGGATCACCAGCCGCGACCAGTCGCAGCACATCACCTTCCTGATGCGCAAGGACGACCTCTACGTCATCGGCCTGTACAACGAGGACAAGAACAGCTACATCCGATTCGAAACACCCGAGCAGAAATGGCGCGACTATCCCTTCCCTGCCGATCGGACCGGCAGCTGGACGAAGGGCACGCAATACCCCAAGCTCTGCGAAAAGATCAGCTCTGGAAGGCTGGAGATAACGGACAACAGCCTGAACAGCGCGGTCAAGGAATTCGCCGACAAGGGCAACGGAGCTGACGGAGCATCCCTGTGCCAACCGGCCGTTCTCTTCGCCGAAGCCGCACGGTTCGCCCCGATCACCGAAGCGGTCCAGGCCGGATGGCCACAGGCCGGCAAGGCCACCACCCTGAACACAGACCTGCTGAACTACATGACGAACTGGTCCGATATGTCGAAGTACGCCTTCTGGAAACCGGCGCAGAAGAGCTCCCGGGGAGAGAAGGACAGATTCGGCGCCAATGACTTCAACGTCGGCCCGCAGGAACCCCCGCAGTACGTCCACCGCACGGCGGTGAAGCCGATCGTGTTCGAGGTCGTCAGCGTCTACAACGGCAACGGCAGCAGAGCGGGGCGATGCGGCGGGGTGTTCGTCGCGGACAAGAAGGGAGACGGCCCTTGCGCGCCCGCACCCGGCGACTCCTGATGGTCCACCTCACAAGCCGTACCTACCCCAGCGCCGTACCCGAGCAGCGTTCAGATTCATGTTCACACCCCGATAGCCACGGGTAGGCAGCGGATCACCGAACGTAGGCAGCGGAAGGGAACCGGAATGAGCGGTCAGCCGGGAGTGACGACGGACGCCGGCGATGTCCAGGCTGCGGCACCGTACGACGAGGCCGATGTCATCTTCCACGGCGGTGAGATCGTGACGGCGGCCGCCGACTCCCAGGAGTCCGATCCCCGTCCCGAGGCGGTGGCCGTCAAGGACGGAGTCATCGTCCACGTCGGCGACTACCAGGAGGCCGTCGACCGCTGGCAGGGCCCGCGGACGAAGGTGCGGGACCTCGCCGGGCGCGCACTGCTGCCCGGGTTCATCGACGCCCACGGCCACCTGGGCGGCATCGGGCTGCAGGCCACCCTCGCCAACCTGCTGGCCGCCCCGGACGGCGACGTCACGGACATCGACTCGCTCCTGGACAAGCTGCGCGCATGGGCGAAGACACCGGTGGGCGCCTTCTCCAAGTGGATCATCGGGTTCGGCTACGACGACGCCATGCTCGCCGAAGGCCGTCACCCCACCCGCGAGGATCTCGACAAGGTGTCCACCACCCGGCCGGTGCTGGCCATCCACCAGTCCTTCCACCTCGGGGCCGTGAACAGCCGGGGCCTGCGGGAGTTGGGCTACACCAGGGCCACCGCCGACCCGGACGGCGGCGTCATCCGACGCCAACCCGGCCCCGTGGCCCGGCCGTTCGGCGAACCCAACGGCGTCCTGGAGGAGACGGCCTTCAGTCCGGCCTCCGAAAAGGCCACCGAGGGGCTGCCGTTGACCGCGATGGCCGCCCTCTTCAGCAAGGGCGTGGCGTCGGCCGCGAGCTTCGGCTTCACGACCGTCCAGGAGGGCGGCGCCACACTGAAGAACCTGAAGGCCCTGCGGGACGCCGCGGCCCTCAAACCCTTCAAGATCGACGTCGTCGCCTACGCACGGGCCGACGAGGCCACGGCCTCACCGGAGCCGGACCCGGTCGGCGCGAGCCAGGAGTACCACCGGGGCGTGCGCGCGGCCGGGGTGAAGATGTACCTGGACGGATCCCCGCAAGGCCGCACGGCCTGGCTCACCGAGCCCTACAAGGAGCGGCCGGAAGGCACCCCCGAGGGCTACTCCGGCTACCCCACCATCGAGGACCCCAAGGTCGTCCTGGACCAGGTGAGCACCGCGTACGCCAGGGGCTGGCAGGTGCTGGCGCACGTCAACGGCGACGCCGCGATCGACCAGTTCATCGAGGCGGTCCGGACCGCCTCCGCCGAGGTCGAGCCCGCCGACGCCGACCGGCGGACGGTGGCGATCCACGCCCAGACCGCCCGCGAGGAGCAGATCGAGGACTTCGCCCGCCTGGGCGTCATCCCGTCCTTCTTCTCCATGCACACGTACTACTGGGGCGACTGGTACCGCAAGACCGTCCTCGGGCCGGAGCGGGCCGCCACCATCTCCCCCGCCCGCTGGGCCGTGGATCGGGGGATGGTCTACACCTCGCACCACGACGCCCCGGTGGCCCTGCCCAACTCGATCGCCATCCTCTCCAGCCAGGTCACCCGCCGCACCCGCACCGACCAGGTCGTCCTCGGGCCCGAGCAGTGCGTGTCGGCCCTGGACGCGGTCAAGTCCATCACCATCCACGCCGCCCACCAGTACTTCGAGCAGGACCGCAAGGGCAGCATCGAGGTCGACAAGCTCGCCGACCTGGTGATCCTCTCCGCGAACCCGCTGACGGTCCCGCCGGAGGAGATCAAGGACATCGCCGTCGCCGAGACCATCAAGAAGGGCACCACCATCCACCCCGCCACCGCGGCCGGCACCGACGGCGACGCCTCCGAGGCCGGACTCGAGGCCCCGACGGACTACCAGTGGCACGGCTGCTGCTGACATCGCGTCCCGGGCTGCGGCCACCCAGGGCCTCCGCGCTCGGGTGGCCGCACCGTACGTGCCGTTCGCGGCGGGCGGGGGCTGGGGGCGCCCCCACCCGTCACGGCCGGTCAGCGGGCGAGGACGTGGCCGTCGTCCGGTCGGTGGTCGCGGGAGCGGCGCAGGTCGGCGGTGACGTAGGTGCGTTGCAGCCAGCGGTCCGCCCCGTCGTAGCGGGGCCGGAAGGCGGTGCGGCCGTGGACGGTGACGCGGTTGTCGATGACGACCAGGTCGCCGGGCGTCAGGCGCAGGGTGCGGGCGGTCGCCTCGCAGGCCCGGCCGAACGCGGCCAGCGCGGCGGTGGCCCGAGGGGTGAGCGGGGCGGTGACGAGTTGGGCCATGCGGATGTCGGGGTCCTCGGCCGCGCCCGACAGCACCGGTCGGGGTTCGGCTCCGGCCCCGCTCTCGGCGTCGGGGCCGAAGGAGGGCGGCGGCGTGGTGCGGAACTCCGCTGCGGACAGGGCCTCCCGCTCGGCCGGGGTGAGGAGGGGCAGTGCCTGGCGGATGCCGGCGACGCGCATCCCGGCGGTCCGGTCGTGGTCGGCGCGCAGGCACAGGAAGACCACGTAGTCCGGCGGGTGGGGGTGGAAGCCGTTCTCGGTGTGGAAGGACAGCGGCACCGATCCGGCGTTGCCGTGGAAGGCCTCCTGCCCGGGCACGGGCACGACGTCCTGCACCAGGGCCCCCGACTTCTCGGCCAGGTAGGCGAGCGGCTCGCCGAGCCCGCAGGCCACCATGGTGAGCAGCGCGGCCGGGACGGTCGCCTGCCGCTGGACCGAGCCGGGCACGGCCGGTGTCGGGGGCAGGGCCGCCCGGTCGACGGGCAGGCCGCCGATCACCAGGGTGCCGCGCGGGCCGGAGTGCCGTCGGAACCGGCGCACCGCCCGGCGCAGCGGCAGCGGGAGTTCGTCCCAGGCGTCCCGGGCCCGTGCCACCCACGCGGGGCTGTCGACCTGGTCGCCCCCGTCGGCGGACAGGGTCCGGGCCAGGCGCTCGCACGTGTCGGCGTCGGCCGGGCCCAGGTTCCAGTCCGCGGCGGCAGCGGTGTTGTGGGTGGTACCGGGCATCGGGTCTCCTGCCGGGAGTGTGGACGGGCGGACACGCGGACTCACGAGTGGCGCAGGCCGGCCACGGCGTCGGCGACGTAGTGGTCCCCGAATCGGATCAGGGGGGCGTACTGGGCCGCGCGGCGGTGGCGCATCTGCCGTAGTTCGGCGACGGCGTTGTCGGGGCCCTCGGGCCGCTGGGCGATGGAACGGCGCAGCCGGACCATCGAGTACGCGAGGGTGACGTGCCGTTCGGCGTCCACGATGTCGGCTTCCAGGAGGGCGTCCCGCGCCTGGGCCAACTCGGGGTCGCGGTCCGCCAGTTGCTCGTAGGATTCGGGGACCAGCGTCAGCAGGTCCTTCATCGCCGCCCGGAAGAGCTTGTACCCGCGGTGCTGGCGCCCGCTGAGCGGGATGTCCGTCGACGGCGGCGCCATGGTCCGGCGGATCGCGGCCATGTAGTAGTCGGCCGGGATCGTACTGGCGTGGTTCATGGCCGCAGGGAAGCCGCGCACGTACTCCGTCGCGTCCGCCAGCCGCCCCAGTGCCGCGTCGCCGTCACCGTCGCGCAGGTGGCGGGTGGCGTCGGCCACGGCGACCGCGGCGCAGACGTTGAACAGCACGTGGACCTGGTGCCCGATGAGCCAGCGCGCGCTCCACGCGCGCTCCAACGACGGCCCCGCACCGGGCTCCGGGACGGCCGGCGCCGGAACGGGCCCGGATTCGGTGCCCGGCGCGACTCCGGTGAGGTCGAGCACCGACCGCCGGATTCCGGCCAGCTCCAGCGCCAGGTCGGCACCCGACAGCGGAGCCTCGCAGAGGTCCTCCAGACCGCGGTGGATCACCAACAGGCCGTGCAGGGCGGCCTGCTGGTCCGACAGCTCCACCTCGCGGACCCGGAAGTACGACTGACTGGTCGACTCCGCCGGCACGTCCTCACCCGGCAGGGCCGGAGCCAGCGCCGCCAGCGCGGCCACCACCCCGCCCGCTGCCGCGGCGGCCTGCCGCAGCGCGGCGGTCCGCTCGACCGGTCCGGCATGGGTGGCCACCCCGG
>NZ_LFVW01000249.1:0-15815 GCF_001182915.1 Kitasatospora sp. MY 5-36 | reverse complement strand
AGGCCCGCAGGCCGGCCGCGGCGGCGGCGGCCGAGCGGGTCGCGGAGAGCAGGTCGGGCACGGTCGGGCCGACCACCACCGGGCCCGGCGCGAACTGGCCGATCAGCGCGCGGGCCGCGTGCACCGGCTCCTTCTCGCCGCCGACCACGACCACCAGGCGCTTGCCCAGCACCCCGGTCAGCACGTTCAGCTTGGCGTACCGGGCGGCCCGGCGGATCGCCTCGACCACCAGCTCGCTGTCGCCGTCCGGCGCGCTGCCCATCACCACCCGGACCTGGCTGGGCTGGCCCCAGCCGAGCGCCGCGGCCCGCGAGAGCACGCCCTCGTCGGCGTCGCCGGACAGCAGCGAGTTCACCACCAGCGCCTCGAGCCGGGCGTCCCAGGCGCCGCGCGCCTCGGCGGCCTGGGCGTACACCTGGGCGGTCGCGAAGGCGATCTCCCGGGCGTAGACCAGCACCGACTCGCGCATGTCCGCCTCGTCGCCGGGGGCGGCCACCTCCTCGATGGCCTCCTCCATCACCTCGATCGTGGTGCGGATCAGCTCGACGGTCTGGCGCAGGGTGATCGCCCTGGTCAGCTCGCGCGGGGCGGTGCCGAAGACGTCGGTGGAGATCGCCTGGGCGGCGTCGGGGTGGCGGTACCACTCGGTGAAGGCGGCGATGCCGGCCTGGGCGACCAGGCCGATCCAGGACCGGTGCTCCGGGGGCATCCGCCGGTACCAGCCGAGCTGGTCGTCCATCCGCGAGATCGCGGCGGTGGCCAGCTTGCCGGAGGACTTCTCCAGCCGCTTGAGCGTCGCGGCCCGGCGCTCGGCGCGCTCGGCGGCGTTTCTGCGCTCCTGCGCCGTCAGGCGGGGCGCCGCGCGGCCGGGGCGGTCACGGCCCGCCCGGGCGGCCGGGCTCTTCCCGGTGGGGTCGGGTGCGGGGCTGGGGCTGGGTTCGCTCTTGGAGTTCGCGGAAGCGGCTGGCACAAGGACAAGACTGCCTCACGCGAGTGACTGCTCGTGCACACCCCCCGGCGGAGCGGCGCGGTGGCAAGAGTCACACCCCGCGCGCCGGCGACTACGGTGGGGGCGTGACCGAAGCCGCCGACCGCCCCCGCGCCGACCTGCGCCGCACCGCCGAACGCTACCGCTCCGCCCCGGCCGAGGGCGTCGAGACCCGGCACGCGTTCTCCTTCTCGGGCCACTACGACCCGAAGAACACCCACTTCGGCGCGCTGCTCGCGTGCAACGAGGAACTCCTCGCCCCCGGCGCCGGGTTCGAGGAGCACAAGCACCGGGACACCGAGATCCTCACCTGGGTGCTGGAGGGAGCGCTGGCCCACCGGGACTCGTACGGCCACAGCGGGGTGGTCCGGCCCGGGATGGTGCAGCACCTCGGCGCCGGCTCCGGCGTCACCCACACCGAGCGCAACGTCGGCGGCGCCACCGGGCCGGTCCGCTTCGTCCAGATGTGGCTCCAGCCGGACGAGTTCGACGCGCCGCCCGCGTACGGCCTGCGCAAGGTGGAACCGGCGGACGGCGGGTTGACGCTGCTCGCCTCCGGCCTGGAGCGCGACGCCGGGACGGACGCCCTGCGGCTGCGCCGCCGCGACGCCGCGCTCTGGCTGGCCACCGCCGGGCCGTGGCAGCCGCTGCCGCCGCTGCCCGAGGCGCCCTGGCGGTACGCGCACCTGACGGCCGGCTCGCTGGGCTACCGGACCGTTCCGGGGCCCAAGGGCGGCGGCCGCTCGATGGTCCCGGGCGACAGCGTGCGGATCACCGGCGAGGCCTTCGCCGACCCGGCGGCGGGGGAGACCGGCGCCGAACTCCTGCTCTGGGAGATGCACTCGCCGGTCTCGTACGGCTAGCTGTTCAGTTCCGCCAGCACCGCGTCCGAGAAGGCCGGCCAGGCCTCGACCGCCCACGGTCCGAAGTCCCGGTCGGTGAGCGCGACGCAGGCCGCGCCGGCCTGCGGGTCGACCCACAGGAAGGTGCCGGACTGGCCGAAGTGGCCGAAGGTTCCGGGGGAGTTGGCGGTGCCGGTCCAGTGCGGGCTCTTGCCGTCGCGGATCTCGAAGCCGAGGCCCCAGTCGTTCGGGCGGCGGTGGCCGTAGCCGGGCAGCACGCCGCTGGTGCCGGGGAAGGCGACCTCGCGGGTGGCCTGCCGGACGGTGGACGGGTCCAGCAGCTTGGGGGCCTGCAGCTCGGCGGCGAACCGGGTGAGGTCGGCGACGGTGGACAGGCCGCCGGCGCCGGCCGGGGACTTGTGGGCGGTGTGGATCAGGGTGTCCGTCATGCCCAGCGGCTCGAACACCGCCTCGGCGACGTAGCGGGAGAACTCGATCCCGGCGGCCTCGGAGAGTGTCCGGGCCAGCGCGTCGAAGCCCGCGTTGGAGTAGAGCCGGCGGTTGCCGGGCTCGGCGAACACACCCGGTCCTCGTCGAAGCCCAGGCCGGAGGTGTGCGCGAGCAGGTGGCGGACGGTGGACCCGGGCGGCCCGGCCGGGTCGTCCAGCTCGAACACGCCCTCCTCCAGGGCGACCAGCGCCGCGTACGAGGTGAGCAGCTTGGTCACCGAGGCGAGCGGGAACAGGTGCTGCTGCGGCCCGTGCGCGCCCAGCACCGCGCCGTCCGCCGCCCGGACCACCGCCACCGCGGCATGGGGCACCGGCCAGTTCTCGATCATCCGCAAGCTCTCCATGGGCCCGACTCTAGTCGCCGGGAAAATCCTCGGAAAAGGTGGTGGCGGGCCCACCCGGATGTCGGGCTTGCTTGGAGTGCACTCCAACTCTGTAGCGTCGTTCCCGTCGCACAGGACAAGGGGGAACGAGCGATGGCCGCACCCGCACGCATCGAGATCGACCTGCGCAGCTGCTCCGAGGTCTTCAGCCGCCCCGTCGGCGATCCGGACCCGAGCCCGAGGCACACCATCAGCGAGGTCGCCACGGCGAGCGGGCTGACCGCCCACACCCTGCGCTGGTACGAGCGGATCGGCCTGCTGGACCCGGTCGACCGGGCGGCGGGCGGCCAGCGCCGCTACTCCGACGCCGACCTGCACCGGCTGGCCTTCCTGGGCCGGCTGCGGCTGACCGGCATGTCGGTGGCGGACATGCTCAAGTACGTGGACATGGCCCGCCAGGGCGAGCAGACCTACGGGGAGCGTCGGCTGCTCCTGGAGGCCCAGCGCGAGGAGGTCCGACAGCGGATCGTGGACCTCCAGGCGACCCTCGCCGTCCTCGACTACAAGATCGACATCTATGCCGGGAAGGGCGCCGTCGGCGCCGGCATCCCGGCCAAGTGCCAGAACATCCATGGAGAGGAAGAGCAGAGCGCATGACTCAGACCGTCCTTCCCACCGTCGAACTCGGCACCGGCGGCCCGCTGGTGGGCGTCCAGGGCCTCGGCTGCATGGGCATGAGCGAGTTCTACGGCCCCACCGACGCCGACGAGGCGCTCGCCACCCTGGACGCCGCGCTGGAGACCGGCGTCACCCTCTTCGACACCGCCGACATGTACGGCTCCGGCCGCAACGAGGAGCTCATCGGCCCCTTCGTCCGGGCCAACCGGGACAAGGTGGTGCTCGCCACCAAGTTCGCCATCCTGCGCTCCGAGGAGGACGGCGCCGTCCGCGGCATCAGCAACGACCCGGCGTACATCCGGACCGCGGTGGACGCCTCGCTGCGCCGCCTCGGCGTGAACGAGATCGACCTGTACTACATGCACCGCCGCGACCCGGCCGTGCCGCTGGCCGACTCGGTCGGCGCCATGGCCGAACTGGTGAAGGCCGGCAAGGTGCGCCACCTCGGCCTGTCCGAGGTGACCGGGGCCGAGCTGCGCGAGGCGCACGCCGTCCACCCGATCGCCGCGCTCCAGTCCGAATGGTCGGTGTTCGCCCGCGACGTCGAGAGCACGGCGGTGCCGGCCGCGGCGGAGCTGGGCGTCACCTTCGTGCCGTACTCGCCGCTCGGGCGGGGCTTCCTGACCGGCGCCTTCCAGGACGCCACGGAGCTCTCGGCGAACGACTACCGCCGCAACCACCCCCGCTTCACCGGCGACAACGCGGCCGCCAACGGCGAACTGCTCGACCCGCTGCGGGAGATCGCCGGGGCCCGCGGCGTCACGCTCGCCCAGGTCGCGCTGGCCTGGGTGCACCAGCGGGCCGAGGTGCACGGGCTGGCCGTGGTGCCGATCCCGGGCACCCGCAAGCGGAGCCGGCTCGCCGAGAACACCGCGGCGGCGACGCTGCGGCTGACCGCCGAGGAGCTGGCGCTGCTGGAGCCGGTGGCCGGCCGGGTGGCGGGGAGCCGCTACGCGGACATGAGCTCCACCTCGGCGGCGCGCGAGTAGCGGGCACCGGCGGCCCGGGGAGTCGGCGGACGCCCCGGGCCGGCCGCCGGGCTCAGACCGTACGGCCCGTCCAGGCGGCCAGCCGGGTGTGCACGTCGGCGTCCTCGGCGACCGGCCGGACGGCGGCGAACGGCACGCCCGGCACCCGCCGCTCGGCCGGCAGCACGAACTCGGCGATGCCCAGGGCGGTCCGCGCCAGGTCGTCGTCCAGGGCGAAGCCGTTGTCGAGGCTCCGGGCGATGTCCCCGGAGTGGGTCACCAGCTCCATCAGGTAGCCGCCGACCGCCATCGCGCCGGGCACCTCGCCCCAGGGGGCGACGGTCGGACGGCCGAGCTTGGCGTCGTCCGCCCAGGCGGCGGTCACCCGGGCGCGGGCCCGGCCCAGGGCGGCCGGCCAGCCCTCGTCGGACGGGTCCTCGATGGCGGCCACGGTGTCCTCGGCGTGGCCGCCCTCGCCCATGTACGCGAACCGGTGGACGCCGCCGACCACGTGGTTCAGCAGCCCGCGCAGGGTGAACTCGGTACAGGGCGTGGGCCGGTCGAGGTCGGCCGGGGTGACGGTGGCGAACAGCTTCTCCAGCTGGTCGAGGGCGGCCTGGTACTGCGGGCGGGCGTCCTGGACGGCGGTCATGGCGCTCAACTCCCTGGTGTCGGGTGGTCGTTCGGGCCCCTTGCGGGCCCGGAACGCAATCTCCCAGTAAAACCTGACAACGGCCGTCAGGATTACTGGGATTCTTGGACCATGAAGGCCGACCGCCTGCTCTCGATCCTCCTGCTGCTCCAGACCCGCGGCCGGGTGCCCGCCACCGAACTCGCCGAGCGGCTGGAGGTGTCCGTCCGCACCATCTACCGCGACGTCGAGTCGCTCTCCGCCGCCGGTGTGCCGGTGTTCACCGAACGCGGGCGGCACGGCGGCATCGGCCTGCTGCCCGGCTACCGCACCGACGTCACCGGCCTGACCGCGGACGAGGCCAGGGCGCTGTTCGTGCTCTCCGCCCAGGGCGCGCACAGCGACCTCGGGCTGGACGGCGCGCTCGGCTCGGCGCTGCGCAAGGTGATGGCGGCGCTGCCGGCCCCGCACCGGCCGGCCGCCGAGCGGGTCCGCGAGCGGATCCTGGTCGACCCGGCCCGCTGGATGCAGACCCCCGGCGCGGCCGGCCCCGCCGCCGGGCCGGACCTGGGCGAGCTGCAGTACGCCGTCTTCGCCGACCGGCGGCTGCGGCTGCGCTACCGGCACAGCGGCACGCCCGCGCCGGTGGAGTACACCGTCGACCCGTACGGGCTGGTGAGCAAGGCCGCGGTCTGGTACCTGGTGGCCGATCTGCACGGCGAGCCGCGGTTGTTCCGGGCCGACCGGGTGCTGGCCGCCGACACCACCGAGGAGGCGGTGCGGCGCCGGACCGGGGTCGGGCTCGGCGAGGTCTGGGCGGTGCTGCGCGAGCAGGTCGAACGGCTGCCGAAGGACGTGCCGGTGCGGGTGCGGGTCCGGCGCGGACGGCTGGACATGTTCCTGCGCATCCACGGCGGCCGGGTCACCGCACCGCCGCCGGAGCCGGGCGCCGTCCCGGCCGAGGAGTGGACCGAGGTGGCGATGGCCTTCCCGGCCCCGGCGGCCGTCCGGTCGCTGCTGGCCTTCGGCGCGGACGTCGAGGTACTGGCCCCGCCGGCCGCCCGGCGCGAACTGGCCCGGGCGGCGGCGGAGGCCCTGCGGCTGTACCAGGAGCAGGGGGACTAGGAGCCCGGGTTGGCCCGGACCACGTCCTGGTAGTGGCCGAGGGAGATCGCCGCGAAGTTGTGCAGGCTGTCGGTGCCCTCGGTGAGGTAGCCGTTGTGGCCGGCCGCGCGGGCCGAGGAGATCAGCTCGGAGCCGAAGCCGCTCGCGGCCGGGTCGGCGCCGTGGCCGAGCCCGCCGACCTCCATGAACGGCACGTTGCCGATCCAGTCGCTGGGGTTGCGGGTGGCCCAGAGGTGCACGCCCGCGCCCAGCTCGCCGGTGTTCTGCACGCCCATGCCCGGGCTGCCGAAGACCACCAGGTCGGTGATGCCGGAGGTGTCGGACGGCGAGGCGGCCGCGCGCGGGATGTCCGGGGCGGCCGTACCGCAGACCACCGAGCCGTACGAGTGGCAGAGCAGCGCCGGCGGCGCGTCCGGCCGGGTGGTCTCCTTGAGCCCGGCGAGCAGCCGCTCCAGCCGGGGGGCGGCGACGTCGGCGAGCCGGGAGGTGGCCGCGTCCGGGCCGAGGCCGGACGGGGTGACGTAGCCGGTCCAGGAGATCACGGCGGTCCGGGTGTACGGGGCTTGGCGCTGCTCCTCGGTGTGGAGGGCGCGGGCCATGCCGGCCGGGGAGCGCAGCGGGTCGGCCGCCTGGTCGTGGTGGCCGAGGTCGGCGTCCGAGCCGGGGACGAGCACGGAGATCCGCTCGGCGTCGGCGAGGTCGCCCCACACCTCGGTGACCAGGCCGCGGCCGCGCGGGTCGAAGGCCAGGATCTGCCGGTCGGGGGCGAGCAGGTGCTCGACGTCGTTGGCGCGGGAGACGGCCAGCGCGCGGGTGTCGGAGTCCAGCGTGCCGTCGGCGGCGCGGGCCAGGGCCCGGTCGTGCTCGGCGGCGAGGGCGATCCGGTTGGCGCGGTAGCGCAGGTCCAGCGGGGCGCCGTCGTAGTTGCCGACGACCAGCGGGTAGTCCTGGATCAGCCGGTCCAGCTCGGTGGGCGCGAGCGAGGCGAAGAACGCCGCGGCGGCGGCCGGGGTGGTGGTCGCCGGGTCGGGCAGGGAGCGGCCGAAGGAGTGGTCCTCGACCCAGGCGGCGCTGCCGGCCGGGGGCGTGGAGATCGCCAGCTGTTCGGAGGAGACGGCGGCCGCAGCGGCGACGGCCCCGGCGTCGGCGAGCACCGCGCAGCCGGCGAACGCCCCGATCAGTACCCGCTTCCAGCGCCGACGGATGCGCACCGCACCAACTCCCTTGGGGCCCGCACCGTTTCGCGGGCGGTGGTGCCCGGAGGGTGCGATAGCTCTGCTGACTTCCCTGCGCAAGCCTAGGGGGCCCGAAGGGATGCCGGGAACGCCTAAACTGTGGGATGGCTCACATGAACCGGGGGTGTCCGTCCGACGTCTCCCAGTGGTTCGGACAGTGGTTCGTACGGAGGCCGGTGCGGCCGGTGGGAAGGGGCGCGCTCAGACCCCGGATTCGTCGAACGCGCGGACCAGGCGCTTCGGCGCCGTCCGCCGCCAGGCCTCGGTGACCAGGTCGCGCAGCTCGTCCCCGTCCACCCGGTCCAGCCGGACGCTCACCCAGCCGTGCCGGCCGACGTACGGGGCGGAGGAGAACACCTCGGGCTCGGCGGCGAGCAGTTCGGCCTGGTCCTCGGGGGAGGCCTTGACGGTGACGCGGTCCCCGTCGGGCGCGCCCATCGCGAAGATCCGGCCGCGCACCCGCAGCGTCTCGATGTCCCAGGTCGGCTCCTGGGCGGCCTCCGGCAGGGCCAGGGCCATCGTGCGGAACTCGTCGAACGTCACCATGGCGGCAGGGTAGGGCAGGGCACTGACAGTGCGCCCCCGGCGCGCGGCACGGCGCACCGGGGGCGGTGGGCGACGGCCGCAGGGGCGCGGACCGACCGGTCCACGCCCCAGCGACGGTGGTGCGCCCCGCCGTTCGGCCAGGCCGCACCCGGCGGACCGTCACACCATGCCCAGCGCGTACGCCGCGAACAGCGCCGCCGCGGCCCCGGCCACCGCCTTGCCGCCCCGGGAGAGGGCCGTCCACGGGCCGTCGAACCGGCGGGTGAACCAGCCGACCGCCACCAGCACGGCGCCGAACAGCGGCAGCAGCGCCAGCCGGGCGAGCACCCAGCCGAGCGAGTCCGGCGCCGTGCTCAGCCCCGGGACGGCGCCCAGGGCGGCCGCGCCGGGCACCGCCACCGCGAGCATCGCGCTCTGGTGCCAGCAGAAGATCGTCATCGCCGACAGGTTGACCACCACGACCGGCAGCCAGAGCAGCGGACGGCCGGTCAGCAGCCGGCCCAGCCGCTCCCGCAGCAGCACCGCGGCGCCGCACTGGAACGCCGCCAGGGCGAGCACCAGCAGGGACGGCGGGTGCGAGTTGGTCCGCTCCGCCCCGGGCACGCCGACCATGCTGGCCGGGTAGTGGAAGACCAGCAGCAGCGCGGCGAACAGCGCGCCGCCGCCGAGCAGCAGCACCCGGGCCGCCGGGCGGCCGAGCCGGCCCTGCGCCCAGAGCACGCCCAGCTGGTAGCCGAACAGCCAGCCCGGCAGGATGTTCAGCAGCGCGACCCAGGACGGCACCGCCCCGGCCCACGGCCCGTACCGCAGCAGGTCGACGGCGGCGACCGAGGCCACCAGCAGGCCCGCCGACCAGCCGCCCAGCCGGCGCCCGGCGGCCACGCAGAGCGGGGTGAGGGCCGTCAGCCCCAGGTAGACCCCGATGTACCAGAGCGGCTGCACCACCAGGGTGGCGCCGGTGCGCACGGTGTCCTCGGGGACGCCGAGCGCGGGCAGCAGCGGGATCAGCGCCGCCCAGACGGCCGCCACCCCGAGCACCGGGCGCAGCAGCCGGACCGCACGGGCCCGCAGCCAGCCGCCGTACGTGACGCCCTTGGCCCGGGCCCGCTCCAGCGAGCGGACCGAGGAGTGGCCGCCGACCAGGAAGAACACCCCGAGCATCTGGAGCACCCAGCTGAGCGGGGCGAAGAAGCCGAGGGTGGAGAGCGGGCTGGCGTTGTGCAGGGCGCCGTCGGGGGAGCGGGTGAAGCCGCCGAGCATCCAGTGGCCGACCGGTACGGCGAGCAGGGCGAGGGCGCGCAGCCCGTCCAGGGCGCGGTCGCGGTCGGCCGGGGTCTTCGCGTCGACCCGCGCGGCGGCGCGGCGCAGGGCGGTGAGCGGTCCGGCGGCGAGCGCTCGGGGGGTACGGGGCGGGGCGGCGAGGGTGTCGGCCATGGTGGTGCTCCTTCCGGTGCGGGCGGGTCAGGCGCGGCCGAGGGCGACGGCGGCGTAGGCGGCGAGGGAGGCGGTGCCGGGGGCGAAGTAGCCGGTGTGGCCGTGGGATCCGGCGGCGGGCAGCGGGCGGGCGCCGAAGCCGGGGGCGGTCGGGTCGGCGCCGTGGCCGAGGCCGAACAGCCGGACCTTGGGCACGTCGCCGATCCAGTCGGAGTCGTTGCGGGCGGTGGCCCAGAGCGGGACGCCCGGGTCGAGGTCGGCGGCCGAGCCGACGCCCATGCCGGGCGAGCCGAGCACCACCACGCCGGAGGCCTGTGCGGGGGTGGGGCGGGCCAGGCCGCAGACCACCGAGCCGTAGCTGTGGCAGAACACGGTGGGCGGGTCCTGCGGGCGGGTGGTGGCGGCGAGTCCGTCGAGCAGCCGGGTGAGGCGGGGGGCGCCGGCCCGGGCCAGGTCCTCGGTGGCGGCGTCCAGGCCGAGGCCGAGCGGGGTGGTGTAGCCGGCCCAGGCGATCACGGCGGTCTGTCCGCCGGTGGCGTCCAGGAGCGCCCGGGCCATGCCGGCCGGGGTGCCGTACGGGTCGCCGGCGCGGTCGAAGCGGAGCAGGTCGGTGTCGGAGCCGGGGACGATCACGGCGGTGCGGCGGGCGGTGGCGAGGTCGCCGTACACCTCGGCGACCTGGCCGCGGCCGCGCGGGTCGAAGGCGAGGATCCGCCGGCCGCCGTCCAGCAGGGCGCGGTAGCGCTCGGCGCGGGTGCGGGCGGCCTCGTGGTCCTGCGGGGTGAGGGCGGGGTCGGTGGCCCGGGCGAGTTCGCGGGTGCGCTCGGCGGTCAGGGCCAGGGCGTTGGCCCGGTACCGGAGGGCGACCGGGGCGCCGTCCAGGTTGCCGACCACCAGCGGGTACCGGGCGGTCAGGGCGTCCTGCCGGGCCGGGTCCAGCCCGGCGAAGAACGCGGCGACCCGGGCCGGTTCGGTGGTGGCCGGGTCGGGCAGCCGCAGGCCGAGCGAGGTGTCGGCCGTCCACGCGGCGCTGCCGGGCGGCGGGCCGGTGACCGGGGTCTGGGTGTCGGCGGCCCAGCCGCCCGCGCCGAGCATGATCGCCACTGCCACCGCGGCGCCGGCGATCGCCCGCCCGGCTCGAAACCTGCGCATGTCCCTGCTCCTTCCTCGTCCGTTCGGCCGCCGACTCGGTTCGGCTTCCGACGAGGAGGAAGGTAGGAATGCGACGGCCCCGCGGACGTCACACCGCGGGGCCAACTCCCGGGTGCTACCCGGGTATCAGAGGAGAGGGCGAACAGCTGCCGGTTACTGACCCGGTGTCACCAGGCCGGACTCGTAGGCCAGGATCACCGCCTGGGCGCGGTTGTGCAGGCCGAGCTTGGCGAGGATGCGCCCGATGTGGGTCTTGACGGTCTGCTCGGCGAGCACCAGCCCGGCGGCTATCTCCTGGTTGGACAGGCCGCGGGCGATCAGCTCCAGCACCTCGGTCTCGCGCGGGGTCAGGCCGTTGAGCCGCACCTTGGGGTCGCGGCGCCTGGCCGGGCGGGTGCGGGCGAAGTCCTCGATCAGCCGGCGGGTCACCGAGGGGGCGAGCAGCGCCTCGCCGGCCGCGACCACCCGGACCGCGGCGATCAGGTCGGCCGGCGGGGCGTCCTTGAGCAGGAAGCCGCTGGCCCCGGCGCGCAGCGCCTCGTACACGTAGTCGTCCACGTCGAAGGTGGTCAGCATCAGCACCTTGGGCCGGTGGGCGCCGGGCACGGCCGGTTCGAGCAGCCGCCGGGCCGCCTCCAGGCCGTCCATGACGGGCATCCGGACGTCCATCAGCACCAGGTCCGGGTGGGTGCGGCCGTTGACCTCCAGGGCCTGGGCGCCGTCCGCCGCGTCCCCCACCACGTCGATGTCGCTCTGGGCGTTGAGCAGGGCCGCGAAGCCCGCGCGCACCATGGCCTGGTCGTCGACGATGATCACGCGGATGGTCATGCGGTGGTCTCCTGGGGGGTGTCGGTGTCGGGGCGGTCGACGGGCAGGACGGCGGCCACCTTGAAGCCGCCGTCCGGCAACGGGCCGGTGTCCAGCCTGCCATCGACCAGCCGGACGCGTTCACGCATTCCGACCAGCCCCTGCCCGGTGCCCTCGACCGAGGCCTCCAGCGACTCGGTGCGCTGCGGCGGGGGCGCGTTGACCACCGTCACCAGCAGCGCCGGGCCGTCCGTGCTCAGCGACACCCAGGCCCGCGCGCCGGGGGCGTGCCGCACCACGTTGGCCAGCGCCTCCTGCACGATCCGGTAGGCGGACAGGCCGACGGCCTGCGGTGCCTGGTCCAGCAGGTCCACCAGGCCCGGTTCCACCGTCAGTTCGGCCGGTACCCCGGCCCGGCCCACCGTCTCGACCAGCTGGGCGAGTTGGCCCACCCCGGGCTGCGGGGCCCGCTCCCCGCCGGACTCCTCGCTGCGCAGCACGCCGAGCAGCCGGCGCATCTCGGCCAGCGACTCGCGGGCGGTGCCGGCTATCGCGGTGAACTCCTCGGCGGCCTCGTCCGGCACCCCGGTGATCCGGTACGGCGCGCTGGCGGCCTGCACCGCGATGACCGACATGTGGTGCGCGACCACGTCGTGCAACTCCCGTGCGATCCGGGCGCGTTCCTCCAGCAGGGTGCGGCGTTCACGTTCGACCTCGCTGATCTGCTCCTGCTCGCTGAGCAGCCGGCGCGCCTCGGCGCGGTCCCGGACGGCCCAGCCGAGCAGCAGCACGGCGCCGCTGAGCGCGATCAGCAGCATGGTGGTGCCGTCGCCGGAGCGGGGCAGGCCGAGCGTGGTGGTGAGCGCGGTGAGCGCGATGGTGGCGAGCCAGACCGAGAGCAGGGTGGCCCGGCTCTCCCGCAGCGCCAGGGCGATCAGCAGGAAGAGGTACGAGAGGATCATCGGCGCGGTCCACGGCCAGGTGCCGCCGTCCTGGTCGTACCGGGCGGTGATGGTGGCGGTGGCGACCAGGGTGCCCGCGCTGATCCACCAGGCGGCCAGCGGCCGGGTGATGGCGAGCAGCAGCGGCACCGTCTGGGCGACGGTGAGCGCGCCGGCCACCGGGAGCACCAGGCCGAAGAAGCCGACCAGGGTGGCGATCCCGGCGGGGATCAGCGAGGACAGCATGATCAGGACGACGGCGTACGGCAGCCGGCGCACCCAGCGCCGGGGCGACGTTCCGAGCAGCGGGGTGTGGCCGCCGCTCGGGGTGGTCAGGTGGTGTCGGAAGGTGCCCAGCAGGCGCAGGGCGTGCGGGCGGACGTCGGCGGCGGTGAGGTTCTTCATCGCGCGCCAGCCTAGGAGGGCGGGGCCCCGCCGGGCGTCGCACCGGAGCCCGATTTTCCGGGTGCTACCGGGGTACCGGGTGATACCCCGGTATGACGCGGGTGCGCGGCCGGGTACTACGCGCGGTCGTGCCAGTGGCCGGCCAGGGCCGGGCCGAGCTGGTCGAAGTGACGCTCGATCACCGCGACCATGCCCTCGGGGCCGGCCGGCTCGTGCTCGGCGCTCCAGGAGAGGTGGGCCAGGCGCAGCAGTCCGCCGAAGACGGCGGCGAGCACGGCCGGGCGCAGGTCCTCGGCCGGGTCCAGGCCCTCGCGTTCGGCGAGCACCCGGACGACCAGCCGCTCCTGCTCGTTGACCCGCCGCAGGTGGGCGGCGAGCAGCGGGGGCGTCTCCTCGATCATCCGCATGAGTTCGAGGGCGCTGTGGATCGAGCCGGGGCCGGCGGCCTCCTCGCTGCCGAGGTCGTGCCAGGCCTTGACGATCGAGGCGCGCAGGGCCTGGAGCGGGGTCTCCTCGGCCGGGCGGTGGCGCAGGCACTCCATGAAGTAGTCCTCGGCCACGGCCATCACGGCGAGCGCGACCTCGTCCTTGTTGGCGAAGTAGCGGAAGAAGGTGCGCTGGGAGACGTCGACGGCGGAGGCGATCTCGTCGACGGTCGTCCGGGCGAAGCCCTGCCGGAGGAAGAGCACGTGGGCGGCCTGGATCAGGGCGTACCGGGTCTGCTGCTTCTTGCGCTCGCGCAGTCCGGGCGTGCGCCCGGGGCCCTCCGGGGCGGCGGTGGTGCGGGGGGTGTGAGCGGCCATGAGCAGGGGCCTTCCGGAGGGCTGGGTACGGCGGTGGGAGCACGATCCTAGCGCTCTGACAAATGTCAGTTATGGCCAGAAGTCACTGTTTGCCGAATGTCAGCGGCTGACATAATCTGCCGAGGTGGCGCCCGTCGGGCCGGGGCACCTGTGGGGACGGGTGGGCCGGGGCGCCACGACCACGTCCTGCACCCCAGCCACGCCCCCGGAGGGCCCTGATGAGCCAGTCCGTCGTGAAGAACTCCGAGGCGGACGCACCGCCGCCGCCGAACCCGCCGTCGGGGGGCGGCCTCAAGGGGCACCCCTGGCTGACCCTGCTGACCGTCGCGGTCGGCGTCATGATGGTCGCGCTGGACGGCACGATCGTCGCCATCGCCAACCCGGTGATCCAGGAGAAGCTGCACGCGGCGCCCGCCGAGATCCAGTGGGTCACCAGCGGCTACCTGCTGGCCCTGGCGGTCTTCCTGGTCACCGCCGGCAAGATCGGCGACCGCTTCGGCCACAAGGCCACCTTCCTGGTCGGCGCGGTGGGCTTCGCCGTGACCTCGGCCGCGATCGGCTTCGCCGGCAACATCCAGACCGTGATCGCCTTCCGGGTGCTCCAGGGCCTGTTCGGCGCGCTGCTCCAGCCGGCCGCGCTCGGCCTGCTGCGCGGGGCCTTCCCGGCCGAGCGGCTCAACATGGCGATCGGCATCTGGGGCGGCGTGATCGGCGCCTCCACCGCGGCCGGCCCGATCGTCGGCGGCCTGCTGGTCGAGCACGTCAACTGGGAGTCGGTGTTCTTCATCAACGTCCCGGTCGGCCTGATCGCGCTGGCGCTGGGCCTGTGGATCCTGCGGGACGTCCGCGCCGAGAAGGCCGCCAAGTCCTTCGACCTGCCCGGCATCGCGCTGCTCTCGGTGGGGATGTTCGCGCTGGTCTTCGGCATCATCAAGGCCCCCGAGTGGGGCTGGGGCGACGGGCGGACGCTGCTGTTCCTGGGCGGCGCGGTGGTCCTGATGGTGCTGTTCGCGCTCTGGCAGGGCAAGGCCCGCGAGCCGCTGGTGCCGCTCGGCCTGTTCCGCTCGGTGCCGCTGTCGGCGGGCGTGCTGCTGATGGCGCTGATGGCCTTCGCGTTCTTCGGCGCGATCTTCTTCGTGACCTTCTACCTGCAGAACGTGCACGGGATGAAGCCGGTCGACGCCGGCGTCCACCTGCTGCCGATGACCGGCATGATGATCGTCGGCTCGCCGCTGGCCGGCCTGGCGATCGGGAAGCTGGGCCCGCGCATCCCGATCGTGGCCGGGATGCTGATCACCACCGTCGCGATGTACGGCATGTCCACCCTGGACACTGGCTCCGGCAACGGCGTGATGTCGCTCTGGTTCGTCCTGATGGGCCTCGGCATCAGCCCCGTCATGGTGGGCGCCACCGAGGTGATCGTCGGCAACGCCCCGCTGGAGCTCTCCGGCGTGGCCGGCGGCCTCCAGCAGGCCGCGATGCAGGTCGGCGGCAGCCTTGGCACCGCGGTGCTGGGCGCGCTGATGGCCGCCAAGGTCGGCGACGTGCTGCCGGGCAACTGGGCGAAGGCCGGCCTGCCGCCGGTCGAGGGCGCGGCGGGCGAGGGCCTCAAGCAGGCCGCCCAGCTCGGCATCGCCCCGCCGGCCCCGGCCGGCACCCCGCAGCAGGCGGTGGACGCGATGGCCGGCGCCGTCCACGAGTCTTTCGTCAGCGGCATGTCGCTCGCCTTCGCGGTGGCCTCCGTGGTGGCCCTCGCCGCCGCCGCGCTCGGCCTGCTCACCCGCCGCGGCACCACCGACGCGGGCCCGTCCGTGCACATCTGACGGCCCCACGGCCCCGCCGCACGCCACGGCCCCGGACTCCTCGGAGTCCGGGGCCGTCGGGGTGCCCGGGCGGCGGGCGCCCCTGTGCGTCAGGCGCGGCTGAGGGCCACCAGCGGGACGGTCCGGGCGGTGGTGCGGTAGCCGGCGAACTGGGGCTGGGCGGCGATCTGACGGGCCCAGAGCGCGTCGTGCTCGGCCGGGTCGACCGGGGCCGCCAGGGCCGGGTAGCGCTCGGCGCCGACCTCGACGGTCACCTCGGGGTGGGCCACCAGGTTGCGGTACCAGAGCGGGTCCTGCTCGCTGCCGCCGTTGGAGGCGAAGACCACCAGCCGCCCGCCGTCCGGCAGGTAGACCAGGGGAGTGGTGCGCGGCTCGCCGCTGTGGGCGCCGACCACGGTGAGCAGGAGGACCGGCGCGTCGGCGAGCGGGCCGCCGACGGCCCCCTGCCGGGTGCGGAACTCCGCGATCACGTTCCGGTTGAACTCGCCCGCGCCGTCGGCGGGTTCGGGGTGCCGCCCGGAGGGCCCGGGCCTCGTCTCGTCGGTCATGACGCCGAGCTTAGGGCCTGTCGTCGAACTCGCGTCTGCGGGGCGGCGCCGGGGCAC
>NZ_LFVW01000248.1:0-9738 GCF_001182915.1 Kitasatospora sp. MY 5-36 | reverse complement strand
CACGCACCCCAACGCCGCCCCGCCCGCCCTCCGGGCGGACGACGGGAGTTCGACGACAGGCCCAGGACCTCACACCGGTGTGAGGGTCAAGAACACGACGGACGGCGAAGGGCCGGACCCCCGTATGGGAGGTCCGGCCCCTCGGTGCCTCAGTGCCTACCGGCCGGTCAGGCGTCGCCGCCGGCGGCGCCCGGGTCGGCCGCGGTCACGTCGAGCAGCTGGTAGCGGTCGATCGCGTCCTTCAGCGCCGAGCGGTCGATCTTGCCCTGCTTGGCGAGCTCGGTGAGCACACCCAGGACGACCGACTGCGCGTCGATGTGGAAGAAGCGACGGGCCGCGCCACGGGTGTCGGCGAAGCCGAAGCCGTCGGCGCCCAGCGACTGGTACTGACCCGGCACCCAGCGGGCGATCTGGTCCGGCACCGCGCGCATCCAGTCGGACACCGCGACGACCGGGCCCTCGGCACCCTGGAGCTTCTGGGTGACGTACGGCACGCGCTGCTGCTCCTCGGGGTGCAGCAGGTTGAACTCCTCGGCCTCCACCGCGTCGCGGCGCAGCTCGTTCCAGGAGGTCGCGGACCAGACGTCGGCCTTGACGTTCCACTCCTCGGCGAGGATGCGCTGGGCCTCCAGGGCCCACGGCACGGCCACGCCGGAGGCGAGGATCTGGGCCGGGATCTGGCCCGCGGTGCCCGGCGCGTACCTGTGCAGACCCTTGAGGATGCCCTCGACGTCCACGTTCTCCGGCTCGGCCGGCATCTTGATCGGCTCGTTGTAGACGGTCATGTAGTAGAACACGTCCTCGCCGTGCGGGTGCTCGGCGCTGGAGCCGTACATCCGCCGCAGACCGTCCTGGACGATGTGCGCGATCTCGAAGCCGTACGCCGGGTCGTACGCGACGACGCCGGGGTTGGTCGAGGCCAGCAGGTGCGAGTGGCCGTCGGCGTGCTGCAGGCCCTCACCGGTCAGCGTGGTGCGGCCGGCGGTGGCGCCGATCACGAAGCCGCGGGCCAGCTGGTCGGCCATCTGCCAGAACTGGTCGCCGGTGCGCTGGAACCCGAACATCGAGTAGAAGACGTACACCGGGATCAGCGGCTCGCCGTGGGTGGCGTAGGACGAGCCGGCGGCGATCAGCGAGGCGGTACAGCCCGCCTCGGAGATGCCGTCGTGCAGCATCTGGCCGGTCGGCGACTCCTTGTAGGCGAGGAGCAGGTCCCGGTCGACCGACTCGTAGGTCTGGCCGAGCGGGTTGTAGATCTTCGCCGACGGGAAGAGCGAGTCCATGCCGAAGGTGCGGTACTCGTCCGGCGCGATCGGCACGAAGCGGTTGCCGATGCCCTTGTCCCGCATGAGGTCCTTGAGCACCCGGACGAACGCCATGGTGGTGGCGATGGTCTGGTTGCCGGAGCCCTTCTTGACCGCCTTGTAGGCGTCGTCGCCGGGCAGCTCCAGCTTCCGCGGGCGGACCTTGCGGGTCGGCACGTAGCCGCCGAGCTCCTCCCGGCGGTCGTGCATGTACTGGATCTCCTCCGAGTCGCGGCCCGGGTGGTAGTAGGGCGGGTAGCCCTCGTCCAGCTGCTTGTCGGTGATCGGCAGGTGCAGCCGGTCGCGGAAGCGCTTCAGGTCCTCGACCGTCAGCTTCTTCATCTGGTGGGTGGCGTTGCGGCCCTCGAAGTTGGGGCCCAGCGTCCAGCCCTTGACCGTCTGCGCCAGGATGACCGTCGGCTGGCCCTTGTGCTCGCGGGCCGCCTTGAACGCCGCGTAGATCTTCTTGTGGTCGTGGCCGCCGCGACCCAGGTGCTGGATCTGCTGGTCGGTCATGTTCTCGACCATGGCGCGCAGGCGCAGGTCGCCGCCGAAGAAGTGCTCGCGGATGTACTGGCCGGTCTCGGTGGCGTAGGTCTGGAACTGGCCGTCCACCGTGGTGTTCAGCTTGTTGACCAGGACGCCGTCGCGGTCCTGCGCGAGCAGCGGGTCCCAGGAGCGGTCCCAGACCAGCTTGATCACGTTCCAGCCGGCGCCCCGGAACTGGGACTCCAGCTCCTGGATGATCTTGCCGTTGCCGCGGACCGGGCCGTCCAGGCGCTGCAGGTTGCAGTTGACCACGAAGGTCAGGTTGTCCAGGCCCTCGCGGGCGGCCAGCGAGAGCTGGCCGAGCGACTCGGGCTCGTCCATCTCGCCGTCGCCGAGGAAGGCTCCGAGGCCCATCGAGACGGTCGGGAACTCCCAGAAGTCCGGCATCAGCCGCGGGTGCGGGTAGCTGGAGAGGCCGTACGGGGCCTTCGACTTCTCCTGGCGGAAGGCGTCGAGCTGCTGCTCGGTGAGCCGGTCCAGCAGGAAGGCGCGGGCGTAGATGCCGGGGGAGGCGTGACCCTGGAAGAAGATCTGGTCGCCCGACTCGCCCTCGGCGTCCTTGCCGCGGAAGAAGTAGTTGAAGCCGACGTCGTAGAGCGACGCGGAGGAGGCGAAGGTGGCGATGTGGCCACCGACGCCGATGCCGGGGCGCTGCGCCCGGGAGACCATGACGGCCGCGTTCCACCGGGTCGCGTTGAGGATCTTCCGCTCGATCTCCTCGTTACCGGGGAAGAACGGCTCGTCCTTGGTCGCGATGGTGTTGACGTAGTCCGTGCTGCGCATCTCGGGCACGGCGACACGCTTCTCGCGGGCGCGCTCGATCAGCCGCAGCATCAGGTAACGGGCACGCTCACGCCCCCGCTCGTCGATGGCCGCATCGAGCGACTCCAGCCATTCCGCGGTCTCCTCGGGATCGAAGTCCGGGACCTGACTCGGAAGGCCGCCAATGATGATCGGGTTGCGATCGGATCCGGAAGCCACGCTGTTCCTTCACTGTCGGTCGAAACTGAGGTGTGTCGCGCCGCCTCCATCGTGCTACCGCGCTCGGAGATCCGTCATCTCTACCGATCGGTAACCGTCGCGCCCGGTGGGCGGTCCGGTCTGGTGGTGCGCGGTGCGGGCGTCTCCGTCCGCTCCGCACACCCCCGGGTGTTACGAAAAGAGGTGGTCCGACCTGGTGTCCCGTCCGCCCGATGGCGGGCGGCCGGGGTGAGGGCCAACAGGAGACTCTACGCCCGCGCACGCGCGGACCCCGAATGCCGTTCGCATCTCGGGCACACGTACGGCCTGTGGGCCGGGACCACCCGAAGCATCCTCGGACCATGCAGAAAAGGGCAAATCGGTGTGATTCCCGACACGTCCCACGGCGTGTTCCGGTGCGACACGTCAACCTTTGGAGGGGATCGGGGGTCGGGTACTTGCGCGAACCGCCGCGCCCGTGTGGACTACGGCCACAGCCTCGGCATGGATGCCGAGCCGAATACTGGAGGTTATTCCCGTGAGCGCGACCGCGGACCCCGCGGACAAGTCCAACCCGGCGACCCGTCTCGGCTTCGAAGAGGGCCAGATCATCCAGGAGCTGGGGTACGACGAAGACACTGACCAGGACCTCCGCGAAGGCATCGAGGAGCTCACCGGGACGGATCTCGTCGACGAGGACTACGACGACGTCGCCGACGCCGTCCTGCTGTGGCACCGCGACGACGACGGGGACCTCACCGACGCCCTCGTCGACGCGCTGGAGTACCTGGCGGAGGGCGGCCTCATCTGGCTGATGACGCCCAAGACCGGGCGGGACGGCCACATCGAGGCGTCCGACATCAACGACTCGGCCAAGACCGCCGGTCTCTCCCAGACCAGCTCGATCAACATCGTCAAGGACTGGGCGGCCACCCGGCTCGCGACCAAGTCCACGGCGAAGCAGAGCGGCGGAAAGCGCTGAGCGGGCTCTGAAGTCCCCGCACCGGGCCCCGCCGGAGGAACCCCCTCCGGCGGGGCCCGCTGCATGCCCGCCGCCCGCCCGGGGCCCGGCCGGCGCTCCGGACCGGCCCGTTCGCGGA
This sequence comes from Kitasatospora sp. MY 5-36, assembly GCF_001182915.1. NCBI lineage: Bacteria > Bacillati > Actinomycetota > Actinomycetes > Kitasatosporales > Streptomycetaceae > Kitasatospora > Kitasatospora sp. MY 5-36. The sequence goes on along the minus strand of NZ_LFVW01000248.1, from coordinate 5,825 downwards.
CGGCGAACGCGGCGGGCCGCGGCCGCCCGCCTCATCCGTTCGGCGGAACGGCCGTAAACGAATGCGAGGATGTGGCCTGCCGCGCCCGCCGCGCGGCGCGCTCGCGTCAGAAAGGTCCCGTTCATGGCCATCGAGGTCGGCACCCAGGCTCCGGACTTCGAGCTCCGCAACCAGCACGGCGAGTCCGTCCGGCTCTCCGACTTCCGCGGCCGGAAGAACGTCGTCCTGGCCTTCTACCCGTTCGCCTTCACCGGTGTCTGCACCGGCGAGCTGGGCGCGATCCAGCGGGAGCTGGCGGGCCTGCAGAACGACACCGTGCAGGTGCTCGGGCTCTCCTGCGACTCCCAGTTCTCCCAGCGGGTCTTCGCCGACCGGGAGGGCCTGGAGTTCCCGCTGCTGGCCGACTTCTGGCCGCACGGCGAGGTCGCCCGCGCGTACGGCGTCCTCGACGAGGAGCGGGGCTGCCCGCTGCGCGGCACCTTCGTGGTCGACACCGCCGGCGCGGTGCGCTGGAGCGTCGTCAACGGCCTCCCGGACGCCCGGGACGAGCAGGAGTACCTGAAGGTGCTCGCGGCGCTCTGAGGCCCCGCCGGGGGCCCCGGACGCGTCCCGGGCGCGCCCGCCGGGCCCCTTCGGCGCCCGCCGGCCGGGTGCCGTGGGGCCGTGTCCGGCCTGATCAGGGGTGCGGGCGGGAACCCCGTACTACGCTCGGGCCGTTGGCGGGGTGGGACGCGGGGGCCGATCGGCCCCCCGCCGCCCCGGACCGCACCACCGGGGGCACCACTGGACGTGCCTCCCGATTCTTGGAGGACTAGTGGGAGTCAGCCTCAGCAAGGGCGGCAACGTCTCGCTCACCAAGGAGGCACCCGGCCTCACGGCCGTGGTCGTCGGCCTGGGCTGGGACGTCCGGACCACCACCGGTGCGGACTTCGACCTGGACGCCAGCGCCCTGCTGTGCAACGCCCAGGGCAAGGTCGCCTCGGACGGCAACTTCGTGTTCTTCAACAACCTGAAGAGCCCGGACGGCTCGGTCGAGCACACCGGTGACAACCTGACCGGCGAGGGCGAGGGCGACGACGAGGCGATCAAGGTCAACCTGGCCGGTGTCCCGGCGGACGTGGAGAAGATCGTCTTCCCGGTGTCGATCTACGACGCCGAGACCCGCAGCCAGAACTTCGGCCAGGTGCGCAACGCGTTCATCCGCGTGGTGAACCAGGCCGACAACTCGGAGCTGGCCCGCTACGACCTCTCCGAGGACGCCTCCACCGAGACCGCGATGGTCTTCGGCGAGCTGTACCACCGAGACCGCGATGGTCTTCGGCGAGCTGTACCGCAACGGCAACGAGTGGAAGTTCCGCGCCATCGGCCAGGGCTACGCCTCCGGCCTGCGCGGCATCGCGAAGGACTTCGGCGTCAACGTCTGAGCCGTCGCCGGCGCCCTGCGGCGCGGGCTGCGCGCCGTTCTCCCGGGGCGGCCCCGGACCTCCGTGGTCCGGGGCCGCCCCGGCTTCGTCCGACCCGGTGCCGTGCTGGTCCGCGGCGCTGCGAGGATGTGAGTTCAGGAAGTTCAGCCGACCAAAGCCGGTCGGCCGGGGCCGCGGGGGACTACACCTGGATGGCGCCCCGGGAGAAGCAAGGGAGGAAGAACGTCATGGTGGTCACGCTTGCCAAGGGTGGCAACGTCTCGCTCACCAAGGCCGCGCCGAACCTGACGCAGGTTCGGATCGGCCTCGGCTGGTCCGCCCGTTCAACCACGGGCGCCCCGTTCGACCTCGACGCGAGCGCCCTGATCTGCGGTGGCGGGCGAGTGCTCGGTGACGAGTACTTCGTCTTCTACAACAACCTCAAGAGCCCCGAGGGCTCGGTGGAGCACCAGGGCGACAACCTCACCGGCGGCGACGACACGGGTGACGACGAGGTGGTCGAGGTCAACCTGGACCTCGTCCCGGTGCAGGCCGACAAGGTGATCTTCGCGGTCTCGATCTACGAGGCCGAGGCGCGGCTCCAGAACTTCGGTCAGGTCCGCAACGCCTACATCCGGGTCGTCAACTCGGTCGACGGCCAGGAGATCGCCCGGTACGACCTGTCCGAGGACGCGTCCAGCGAGACCGCGATGATCTTCGGCGAGCTGTACCGCTACGCGGGCGAGTGGAAGTTCCGCGCAGTGGGCCAGGGGTACGCCTCCGGCCTGCGTGGCATCGCGCTCGACTTCGGCGTGAACGTACAGTAAGGGCGGAAATCGGACTTATCGCACCCGACCCGATCATGAGAACAGAGGGCAGTGCGGGGGTGGCCTGACCGGGCCCGGCCCGGTCAGGGCGTCTCGGGTACGAGGCCGACCCCGGCACGGCCAAAACCCGAAAGGTAGCCAACTCCCGTGTTCCTCCGCACATTCGGCTGGTCGCTCGCGATCACCGCCATCGGCCTGGTCGCGGCCGGACTGCTCTGGGGAGCCCAAGGCTTCGGCATCGTGCTGATCCTCTCCATCCTGGAGATCTCCCTGTCGTTCGACAACGCGGTGGTCAACGCCACGGTGTTGAAGCGGATGAACCCGTACTGGCAGAAGATCTTCCTGACCGTCGGTGTGCTCATCGCGGTCTTCGGCATGCGCCTGGTCTTCCCGCTGCTGGTCGTCGGCCTCACCGCGAAGCTCAACCCCACGACGGTCATCGACCTGGCGCTGCACTCCGACAAGACCCACGACGGCCTCACCTACGGCCAGTACCTGGAGGCGGCCAACCCGGCCATCGCGGCCTTCGGCGGCGTCTTCCTGCTGATGATCTTCCTCGACTTCATCCTCGGGGAGAAGGACTACAACTGGCTGTCCTGGATCGAGCGCCCGCTGGAGAAGGTCGGCAAGCTGGAGGCCTTCTCCACCGTCGTCGCCCTGGTCGCCCTGCTGCTGGCCTCCAACTTCTTCGCCGGGGAGCACGCGGAAACCGTTCTGCTCGCCGGCGTCCTCGGCCTGGTGACCTACCTCGCGGTCAACGGCCTCTCGTCGATCTTCGAATCCGGCCTGGAGGCCGAGGAGGAGCGCGAGGAGGAGGCGGAGAAGTCCGGCAAGTCGATCATGCAGGTCGGCGGCAAGGCCGCGTTCTTCCTCTTCCTCTACCTGGAGGTCCTGGACGCCTCGTTCTCCTTCGACGGCGTGGTCGGCGCGTTCGCCATCTCCAGCGACATCTTCCAGATCACCCTGGGCCTCGGCATCGGCGCGATGTACATCCGCTCGCTGACCGTCTTCCTGGTCCGCAAGGGCACCCTGGACGACTACGTCTACCTGGAGCACGGCGCGCACTACGCGATCGGCGCGCTGGCGGCGATCCTGCTGGTCGGCATCAAGTTCCACATCCCGGAGATCGTCACCGGCCTGATCGGCGTCGCCTTCATCGGACTGGCACTCGGCTCGTCGATCCTGCGCAACCGGCGCGAGGGCGCCGGCGAGGACGAGGAACCGGAGCTGGTGGGCAGCGGCAAGTAGCCGCCCACGAGGTCCGCAGGACAAGCTGAAAGGCCGCCCCCGGGGTCTCCCGGGGGCGGCCTTTCCCGTGCTTCCTGGTTGTCCCCGGGGGACGCCCGGTCAGCCGAGCTGCTGCTCGATCGCGCGCAGCTTGCGCTCCAGCGAGTCCAGCTTCGGCATCGACAGGGTGTCGTCGTCGGCCGTCAGGTCGATGGTCGAGTCGCTGCGGGACGACCCGGTGCCGGAGGACGCGTACGAGGAGGACGCGTACGAGGAGCCGACGGCGGCGCGCGGCCGGCGGCCGGCGTCCAGGGCGGCCGGCTCGAAGGAGTCGGCGGACCGGTGCGAGTCCGCGTACGACGAGGCCGGGGAGGTCGAGGTGGTGGCGTCGGTTTCCGCGGCTAGGGCAGGCTCCGTAGCGCTCGGGCCGTCTCCGGCAGCCGTGAGGGCGGGAACCTGGCGGCCGCCGCGGCCCCGGGCGAGCATGCCGCCCTGGCGCGAGATGGCCTTCAGCTCGGCCCGCTCGCGGCGGTCGGCGGTGCGGGCGCGGGCCTTGGCGTCCAGCTTCGCCTGACGCTCCTCGCGCACCTCCTCGACCGCCTCGTCCAGGCTGCGGACGTTCTCCAGCAGCATCAGCGACCAGGCCGCGTAGGTCTCGCGCGGGGCGCGCAGCCAGCGGACGATGCGGATCTGCGGGAGCGGGCGCGGCACCAGGCCCTGCTCGCGCAGCGCGGCCTTGCGGGTCTGCTTCAGCGCGCGGTCGAACAGGATCGCCGCCGAGATCGACATGCCGGAGAAGAACTGCGGGGCGCCGTCGTGCGACACGCCGCGCGGGGCGTGCACCCAGTTGAACCAGGCCGAGGCGATCGCGAACACCCAGACCAGCAGGCGCGAGCCGAGCGCGGCGTCACCGTGGCTGGCCTCGCGGACGGCGAGCACCGAGCAGAACATCGCGGCGCCGTCCAGGCCGAACGGGACGAGGTACTCCCAGCCGCCGGACAGGCCCAGGTTCTCCTTGCCGAAGCCGACCAGGCCGTGGAAGGAGAGGGCCGCGGCGACGCCGGCGCAGCAGAACAGCAGCGTGTACGAGGAGATGCCGTAGATCATCTCCTTGCGCCGGCGGCGCTCCTCGCTGCGCTCCCAGGAGTCGCCGGACTCGTCCTTCTTCGAGCTCTTGAAACGCAGCGTCGCCAGCAGGACGGCGACGAACAGCAGGGCTGCGCCGCCGATGACGGTCCAGACCAGCTGTATGGAGGTCAGGTTCATTGCGGGTCGGGCCTCGGGTTTCCGCAGGGGACAGGATCACAGCGCGACACAGGTGGTCAGGGCCCGCTGTACGGGCACCGCCTGACGGTCGGTTCGTCGCCGCACGGCATGCCCGCCGCACCCGCGCAGGGGCGGACGGGACGCCTGTGCGGCTAGACGATATCGCGTCCGAAGGGGCGGCATGTTACGGGAGGGCGGCTTCCTCCTGCCAATCGACCCGCCGGTTGGATAGGGGAGGGGTGGACGGGGTATCCGACGGCCGGGCCGATGCCCGATCATTGGTCGGCGGACCGTCAGAACGCCTGGCGGGAGCAGGGGGAGAGGACGGCATGGTCTCGATCTGGGAGTACCTGCGCGGGGACAAGAGCTACACCTTCGACAACCCCGGCGGTCAGCACAAGGTCATACTCACCAAGTCGACTCCGCAGCACGCGATCACCGGGTCGGCCGCCACCACCGGCTACCTCTACGTCAACCTGCACTGGACGATGAGCGCCGGGGGCTCCCGCCGGCCGAGCGCCCGGGAGTCCGTCAAGCGGTTCTTCAGCCCGCGGATCCTGCGGCCGCAGGACCCGGACTCGCCGCAGAACAGCGAGCCGATGAACGTCGACCTCGACCTGGCCTGCATGTACGAGCTCTCCGACGGGAGCACCGGCGTGGTGCAGCCGCTCGGCGGGCTCTTCGGCGACCTCCAGAACGCGCCGTACATCAAGCTCAGCGGCGACGACCAGTACGGGGCGCCGTCCGGCGAGACGATGTACGTCAACCTGGAGAAGAAGGACAAGTTCAAGCGGCTGCTGATCTTCGTCTACATCTACGACGGCACGCCGGCCTTCGAGCAGTCGCACGCGGTGGTCACGATCGTGCCGCAGACCGGGCCGCGGATCGAGATCAAGCTGGAGGAGCGGGCCCGGGCGGCGCGCTCCTGCGCGGTGGTGCTGATCGAGAACGCGGGGGACAACCAGCTGACGGTGCGGCGCGAGGTGCGGTACGTCAACGGGTTCCAGGCGGACATCGACCGGCTGTACGGGTTCGGGATGCAGTGGCAGCGCGGGTACAAGGGCGACTGACGCCGGCGGGCGCGGCGGTTCCACGGCGGAGG
>NZ_LFVW01000247.1:0-15845 GCF_001182915.1 Kitasatospora sp. MY 5-36 | reverse complement strand
CGGTCTGGATCCCCGAGCTCCGCCGCCGCACCCCCGGCGGCCCGGCGGGCGTCAAGCTCCCGGCGGCCACGGCCCTCGGCGGGCTGCTGCCGGCGCTGCCGGAGGTGGCGGCGCCGCTGATGCCGGGGGAGGGGGACGGCCCGGTCTGGTCGGACCTGCGCTACCGCGAGGACGGCCCGGTGGGCTTCCTGCGCTTCTCCTTCCCGGGCGGCGCGATGTCCACCGGCCACTGCCGCCGGCTGCTGGCCGCGTACCGCTTCGCCGCGGCCCGTCCGACCTCGGTGCTGGTGCTCGGCGGCGGCCGGGACTTCTTCTCCAACGGCATCCACCTCAACGTGATCGAGGCCGCGCCGGACCCGGCCGTCGAGTCCTGGGACAACATCACCGCGATGGACGAGCTGGTCGACGCGGTGCTCACCACCACCGACCGGCTGGTGGTCGCCGCCGTCGGCGGCAACGCGGCGGCGGGCGGGGTGATGCTGGCCCTGGCGGCGGACGAGGTGTGGTGCCGCGCCGGCTCCGTCCTCAACCCCCACTACCGGCTGATGGGGCTGCACGGCTCGGAGTACTGGACGTACACCCTGCCGCGCAGGGTCGGCGCGGCGGCGGCCGAGCGGCTGACCCGCCAGGCGCTCCCGGTCTCCGCGGCGACGGCCGAGCGGATCGGCCTGGTCGACCGGGTGCTGGCCTGCGGGCCGGAGGAGTTCGGGCCGTCCGCGGCCCACCTGGCCGGGCTGCTCGCCGCCTCGCCCACCGCCCAGCAGCGGATCGCGGCGAAGAAGGCCGCGCGCGAGGCCGACGAGCGGACGAAGCCGCTCGACGCGTACCGGGAGGAGGAGCTCGCGGTGATGCACCGGCAGTTCTTCACACCCGAATCGCCGTATCACGCGCTGCGTTCCGCGTTCGTCCACAAGCGCCCGGTGCCGACGGGGCCCGCCGCGCGAGCGTGACCCGAACGGCCCCGCCGGGCTTGCCTCCCCGGGCGCCGGCTCCCGCCGCGCGGACCGGCGCCCGGCCCGGACCGTTGCTAAGACTGGCTTCGAGCCATTCCCTCCGGCTCCCATCCCCGAGGAGGCATCCTCATGGGTGCTGCAACAGCTCCAACCGCTTCGACGGCCGGGACGGCCGAGGCCGCCGCGAAGCCCGACGCCGACGCGGTGCACATCCTCTGGATCAACGCGGGCCTCAGCTGCGACGGCGACTCCGTCTCGCTGACCGCCGCGATGCAGCCGAGCATCGAGGAGATCGTCACCGGCGCGCTGCCCGGCCTGCCCAAGGTCGCCGTGCACTGGCCGCTGATCGACTTCGAGTGCGGCCCGGTCCAGGGCGCGGACAACTTCGTCGAGTGGTTCTTCAAGGCCGAGCGCGGCGAGATCGAGCCGTTCGTGCTGGTCGTCGAGGGGTCCATCCCCAACGAGAAGATCAAGAAGGAGGGCTACTGGTGCGGCTTCGGCGACGACCCCGCCACCGGCCAGCCCATCACCACCAGCGAGTGGCTGGACCGGCTCGCCCCGAAGGCGACCGCCGTGGTGGCGATCGGCACCTGTGCCACGTACGGCGGCATCCACGCGATGGCCGGCAACCCGACCGGCGCGATGGGCGTGCCGGACTACCTGGGCTGGGACTGGAAGTCCAAGGCCGGACTGCCGATCGTCTGCGTGCCCGGCTGCCCGATCCAGCCCGACAACTTCGCCGAGACGCTCACCTACCTGCTGTACCAGCTGGCCGGCTCCGCGCCGATGATCCCGCTGGACGACAAGCTGCGGCCCGCCTGGCTGTTCGGCGCCACCGTGCACGAGGGCTGCGACCGCGGCGGCTACTACGAGCAGGGGCAGTTCGCCACCGACTACGGCACGCCCGAGTGCCTCGTCCGGCTCGGCTGCTGGGGCCCGGTCGTCAAGTGCAACGTCACCAAGCGCGGCTGGACCAACGGCATCGGCGGCTGCCCGAACGTGGGCGGCATCTGCATCGCCTGCACCATGCCGGGCTTCCCGGACAAGTTCATGCCCTTCATGGACCCGCCGCCCGGCTCGCACGTCTCCACCGCCGCCAGCAGCGCGTACGGCTCGGTGATCCGCCGGCTGCGCGCGATCACCCAGAGCACCCTCGACAAGGAACCCAAGTGGCGCCGCACCGGCAGCCGCCTGACCACGGGCTACCGCCCGCCCTGGTGACGCCGCGGGGCCGCACACCGCCCGGTGTGCGGCCGCCGCCTTCCCCCGCCCCGTCCGCCGGGATCCCCTCCGCGGGGACCCCGCTCCCACGGCCCCCGTCCGCACGGCCCCCGCTCGCCGAGGCCCCGCTCCCAGAGACAAGGACACGACAGACACGATGGCAACACCGACCACCAGGGCGGCCGGCGACGGCAGCGGCCTGACCGAGATGTCCTGGGACCCGATCACCCGGATCGTGGGCAGCCTGGGCATCCACACGAAGATCGACTTCAAGCAGAAGCGGGTCGCGGAGTGCTACAGCACCTCCTCGGTCTTCCGCGGCTACAGCGTCTTCATGCGCGGCAAGGACCCGCGCGACGCCCACTTCATCACCAGCCGGATCTGCGGGATCTGCGGCGACAACCACGCCACCTGCTCCGTCTACACGCAGAACATGGCGTACGGGGTGAAGCCCCCGCACCTGGGGGAGTGGATCATCAACCTCGGTGAGGCCGCCGAGTACATGTTCGACCACAACATCTTCCAGGAGAACCTGGTCGGGGTCGACTACTGCGAGCGGATGGTCCGCGAGACCAACCCCGGCGTGCTGGAGCTCGCCGAGCGCACCGAGGCCCCGCACGCCGGCGACCACGGCTACAAGACGATCGCCGACATCATGCGCTCGCTCAACCCGATCGAGGGCGAGTTCTACCGCGAGGCGCTCCAGGTCAGCCGGTACACCCGGGAGATGTTCTGCCTGATGGAGGGCCGCCACGTGCACCCCTCCACGCTCTACCCGGGCGGCGTCGGCACCGTCGCGACGGTGCAGCTGTTCACCGACTACCTGACCCGGCTGATGCGCTACGTCGAGTTCATGAAGAAGGTCGTGCCGCTGCACGACGACCTCTTCGACTTCTTCTACCAGGCCCTGCCCGGCTACGAGGAGGTCGGCCGGCGCCGGGTCCTGCTCGGCTGCTGGGGCAGCCTCAACGACCCGGACCACTGCGACTTCACGTACCGCAACATGACGGACTGGGGCCGGCGGATGTTCGTCACCCCCGGCGTCGTGGTGGACGGCAAGCTCGTCACCAACGACCTCACCGAGATCAACCTCGGCATCCGCATCCTGCTCGGCAGCTCCTACTACGAGGACTGGCAGGGCAAGGAGCTGTTCGTCACCCACGACCCGCTCGGCAACCCCGTCGACCCCCGGCACCCCTGGAACCAGCACACCATCCCGCAGCCGCAGAAGCGCAACTTCGACGACAAGTACAGCTGGGTGATGTCCCCGCGCTGGTTCGACGGCAAGGACCACCTCGCCCTCGACACCGGCGGCGGCCCGATCGCCCGGCTGTGGTCCACCGCGCTGTCCGGGCTGGTCGACATCGGCTACGTCAAGGCCACCGGCCACAGCGTGCAGATCAACCTGCCCCGCTCGATGACCAAGCCCGAGGTCACCTTCGAGTGGAAGATCCCGCAGTGGAGCAACGCCATCGAGCGCAACCGCGCCCGCACCTACTTCCAGGCGTACGCGGCCGCCGCCGCCCTGCACTTCGCCGAGAAGGCGCTCGACGAGGTCCGCGCCGGGCGCAGCCAGACCTGGGAGCGCTTCGAGGTGCCGGACGAGTCGATCGGCTGCGGTTTCACCGAGGCCGTGCGCGGCGTGCTCTCGCACCACATGGTGATCCGCGACGGCAAGATCGCCAACTACCACCCGTACCCGCCCACCCCGTGGAACGCCAGCGTCCGGGACAGCTACGGCACGCCCGGCCCGTACGAGGACGCGGTGCAGAACACCCCGATCTTCGAGGAGAACCCGCCGGACACCTTCAAGGGCATCGACATCATGCGCGCGGTCCGCAGCTTCGACCCCTGTCTGCCCTGCGGCGTGCACATGTACGTCGGCGGCGGGCGCACCGTGCAGACCATGCACGTGCCCACCGGCCTGAGCGGGCTCACCGCATGACGGCCGAGCAGACCGGGCTGCGGATCCAGCAGGCCCTGGACGCGCTGGCCGACAGCGGCGCCGACGCCGAGCGGGCCGGCGAGCAACTGGTCCGCGACCTCATGGAGTTCTACGGCCAGGGCCTGGCCCGGCTGGTGCCGGCACTGCCCCCGCCCGCCCTGGACCGGATGCTGGACGACCCGGTCGTGGCCGGGCTGCTGCTCCTGCACGACCTGCACCCCGAGGACCTCCCCGCCCGGATCGAGCGGGCGCTCGCGGCCCTGCCCGAGCGGGTCGAGGCGGCCGGCTTCGACCCGGCCACCGGCGTCCTGCGGCTGCGCCGCACGGCCACCGGCTGCGGCTGCGGCGAACAGGAGGCGCAGGCCGTCCTGGCCTGCCACGCGCCCGAGGTGACGGCCGTGGAACTGGAACGCGCCCCGCAGCTGCTCCAGATCGGCACCCGCCCGCCGCAGCCCGCGGAGGCGCGATGAACACCCGCCGGATCTCCCGCGACGGGACCGCCCTGCTGCACCGGCTGCGCGAACCGGCGCCGCCGCGCCCCGAGCAGTGCGCCTTCTGCGGCCGGGACCTGCCCGGCGGCCACCGCCACCTGGTGGACGTCGAGGACCGCGCCCTGGCCTGCGCCTGCACCGCCTGCGGCCTGCTGTTCCAGCAGCCGGGCGCGGCCGGCGGCCGCTACCGCACCGTGCCGGACCGCTACCTCGCCGACCCGGAACGGGAGTTGGACCAGCAGGCCTGGTCGGTGCTGGGCATCCCGGTGGGCACCGCCTTCCTGTTCCGCAGCACCGTGATGGACCAGCTGCTGGCCTTCTACCCCGGCCCGGCCGGCGCCACCGAGAGCGAACTGGACGAGCAGGCCTGGCAGCGCGCCCTCGGCGGCAGCCGGCTGGCCGCCGCCCTGGAACCCGACGTGGAGGCGCTGCTGGTGCGCCGCACCGAGGAGCGCGTGGCGTGCTTCCTGGTGCCGATCGACATCTGCTACGAGCTGGTCGGCCGGCTGCGGCGGTGCTGGCACGGCTTCGACGGCGGCGCCGAGGCGCGGGCCGAACTCGACGCGTTCTTCGCGCGCCTGGCCGACCGGGCCCGCCCGCTGCCCGCGGAGGTGACGGCGTGACGGCGCTCGGCTTCGCCTGCACCGGCGTGCGGTCCGACCCGTACGCGGCCGGGCCGACCCTGGTCTTCCGGCTGCGGATCACGGCCCCGGCCGACACCCGGGTGCACGCCCTCGCCCTCCAGTGCCAGCTGCGGATCGAACCGGTCCGCCGGCCGTACGGCGAGGCCGAGGGCGGGCGGCTGGCCGACCTGTTCGGCGGACGGGAGCGCTGGGCGACCACGCTCAACCCGATCCAGTTCGCCACCGTGCCGCTGCTCGTCCCCGGCTTCACCGGCGAGACCGAGATCGACCTCGCGGTGCCGTGCACCTACGACCAGGACGTCGCTTCGGCCCGCTACTTCCGGGCACTGGACGGCGGCGAGGTGCCGCTGCTGCTGCTCTTCTCCGGCACCGCCTTCGCCGGCCCCGGCGGCTTCCAGGTCAGCCCGGTGCCCTGGGACCGGGAGGCCCGGGTGCGGATGCCGGTGCGGGTCTGGCGGGAGGCGATCGACCGGCACTTCCCCGGCAGCGGCTGGCTGCGGCTGCCGGAGGACGCCATGGCCGAGCTGCTGGCCTACCGCTCGCGGCGGGCCCTGCCCTCCTGGGAGGCGACGGTGCGCGAGCTGCTCACGGCCGCGGCGATCGGGGAGGGGGCCCGGTGAGCGGCCTCCCGGAGCGGATCGAACGCGGCTTCGCGGCCGCCCGGCAGATCGCCGACGCGGTGCTGTTGGAGGGCTACGTGCTCTACCCGTACCGCGCCTCGGCGGCCAAGAACCGGCTGCGCTGGCAGTTCGGCGTCCTGGTGCCGCCCGAGTACACCGCGCAGGGCGGCGAGCACTCCCACCAGCGCACCGAGTGCCTGATGGAGGCGCGCGACGGGGACCGGCTGGCGGTCGAGCTGCGCTTCCTACGGGTCCAGCGGCGCACCGTCGAACAGGCCACCGCCGCCGGTTTCGAGTCCGTGGAGCGGCTGGAGCTGGCCGACCGGGACCTCGTCGAATGGGACGAGGGCGTCGAGGAGCGGATCGAACTCCTGGTACCGGTCGAGGAGTTGGCCGGTGAGGGGGTGCAGCGGCCGTTCCGGCTGCCGGGCGTCGGCGAGACCGGGCTGGTGCACGAGCGGGACGCCGTCGTCGGCCGGGTGATACGGCGCCGCGAGCAGGTCGACGGCCTGCTCTGGCTGCGGGCCGAGGAACTGCCCGGCCCGTACCGGGCGCAGCGGCTGACCGTGGAGGTGGAGAACAGCTCCGCCTGGCGGCCGTCCCGGCACGCCACCCGCGACCAGGCGCTGCCGCGCTCGCTGGTCTCCGCGCACCTGCTGCTCGGCCTGGAGCACGGCCGCTTCCTGTCCGTCACCGACCCGCCCGAGTGGGCCCGCCCGGCCGTCGAGCGGTGCCGCAACGAGCGCACCTGGCCGGTGCTGGCCGGGCCGGACGGCGAGCGCGGGGTGGTGCTGTCCTCGCCGATCATCCTGGAGGACCACCCGCGGATCGCCCCGGAGAGCCTCGGCACCCTGTACGACGCCACCGAGATCGACGAGATCCTGGCGCTGCGGACGGCGGCCCTGACCGAGGAGGAGAAGCGCGAGGCCCGCGGCACCGACGACCGGGCCGGCGCGGTGATCGACCTGGCCGAGTCCATGCCGCCCGAGGTGCTGGACCGGCTGCACGGCGCGATCCGCGGGCTGCGCGAGGCCACCGGCAGCACCGCCCTCGGCCGTCCCGAGCAGCCCTGGTGGGACCCGGGCGACGACCCCGGGGTCGACCCCGAGCGGGACCGGGTGCTGGTCGACGGCCACCAGGTGGGCGCCGGCAGCCGGGTGCTGCTGCGGCCCGGACGGCGGCGCACCGACGCCCAGGACCTCTTCCTGGACGGGCGGACCGGCATCGTGGAGGCGGTGCTGCACGACCTCGACGGCTCGGTGCACCTGGCCGTCACGGTGGAGGACGACCCGGGCGCCGACCTGTGGCGGGCCCAGGGGCGCTTCCGCTACTTCCAGCCCGACGAGGTCACGCCACTGGACGGGACCGCCCCGGTGGACGGGACCGCTGCGCTGGACGGAGCCGCTCCGGTGGAGGGGCCATGACGGACCGCACGGTGCTGGTCGCCGGGGTGGGCAACATCTTCCTCGGCGACGACGGCTTCGGGGTCGAGACCGTACGGCGGCTGTCCGCCCACCCGCTGCCGGCGGGCGTCGAGGTGGTCGACGTCGGCGTGCGCGGCGTCGACCTCGCCTACCGGCTGCTCGACGGCCACCGCACCGCCGTCCTGGTGGACGCCGTCCACCGGGGCGGGGCGCCCGGCACCCTCTACCTGATCGAGGCGGACGCCGAACAGCCGCCGGAACCGCCCGCCCTCGACGGGCACCGGATGGGGCCCGACGCCGTACTGGCCCTGCTCGCCACGCTCGCCGCCGGCACCGGCGGCGAGCCGCCCGAACGCGTCCTGGTGGTCGGCTGCGAGCCGGCCTCGCTGGAGGAGGGCATCGGGCTCAGTGAGCCCGTCGCCGCCGCCGTGGCGGAGGCGGTGCGAATGGTCCTGCGGGTCGTGGACGAGGCCGCGCAGCCGGAGAAGCAGCCGGAGAAGGAGACAACACCATGCTGAGGAAACTGTTCTGCGCGGCCCTGCTGGCGGGGATCGGCGCACTGGTCTGGCAGAACCTGCCGGACCTCAAGCGGTACGTGCGCATCTCCCGGATGTGAGGCGCGCACTGCTGCGAACGGCGCAGCCCCGCGGACGGTGGCGGCGCGGCTGCGGGCCGCCGCCGCCACCTCGCCCTGTAATGGGGCGCGTTGCCGCCCGCTCCGGGAAGGGACCCATGCACGAGATGTCGATCGCCGAAGCCGTCGTCGAGCAGGTGGACACGGCCGCGCGCGAACACGGGGCCCCCGGGGTGGCACGGGTGCGGCTGCGGGTCGGCGAGCTGGCCGGCGTGGTGCCCGAGGCCCTCGACTTCTGCTTCGAACTCGCCTGCGCCGGAACGCTGGTGGCGGGCGCGGCGCTGGACACCGAGTCCGTCGCGGCCCGGGCCCGCTGCGCCCCCTGCGCGGTCGAGTGGGCGGTCGGCATGCCGCCGGACCTCGGCTGCCCGAGCTGCTCCGGCGGTGGCGGCGTGGAGCTGCTGTCCGGCCGCGAGCTGCAGATCCTCGACGTCGAGTGGGCCCGGGAACGCTGACGTCCGGGCCGAACCAGAAAGGCTGATGCCGATGTGCCGCACGGTCGACCTCCGTCAGGCGGTCCTCGCCCGCAACGACGACAGCGCCCGCGGACTGCGGGCGGCACTGGCCGCGCGGGGGACGGTCGCGGTGAACCTGCTCTCCAGCCCCGGCAGCGGCAAGACCGCTCTGCTGGAGGCCGAGTTGGGGCTCGCCCGGCGACGCGGGGTGCCCGTCGCCGCGCTGACCGCCGACCTCGCCACCGAGAACGACGCGCGCCGGCTGGCCCGCTCGGGCGCCCCGGTGAAGCAGGTGCTCACCGACGGGCTCTGCCACCTGGAGGCGCGGATGCTCGCCGGGCACCTGGACGGCTGGCTGCCGGACGACTGCCGGCTGCTGTTCGTGGAGAACGTCGGCAACCTGGTCTGCCCGGCCTCCTACGACCTCGGCGAGACGCTGCGGGTGGTGCTGGCCTCGGTGACCGAGGGCGAGGACAAGCCGCTCAAGTACCCGACGGCCTTCGGGCTGGCCAACCTGGTGCTCGTGACGAAGACGGACCTCGCGGCGGCGGCCGAGTTCGACGAGGCGGCGTTCCTGGCCAACGTCCAGCGGGTCAACCCCGGGGTGGAGGTGCTGAACACCTCGGCCCGGACGGGCGAGGGCGTCGGGGCGCTGCTGGACCGGGCGCTCGGCGTCCTGGACGGGGCGCGGCCGCACCGGCCGGTGATGGCCGCGGCGGCGCCGCACGACCACGGGCACTCTCACGATCACGACCACTCTCACGACCACGGGCACTCTCACGATCACGACCACTCTCACGACCACGGGCACGACCACGGGCACGACCACGGCCACGGCCACACCGCCGTGGGGGAGCACGCGTGACGGCCGCCCACCCCGGGCTCGACCGCGAGCGGCGGCGGGTCGCCGTCCGCGGCCTGGTGCAGGGGGTCGGCTTCCGGCCGTTCGTCCACACCCTGGCCGGTGAACTCGGACTGGCCGGCACCGTCACCAACACCGGCGAAGGCGTCCTGGTCGAGGTCGAGGGCAGCCCGGACGCGCTGGACGCCTTCTGCCGGCGGGTGGCCGGCGACGCGCCGCCGCTCGCCCAGGTGCACGAGGTGGAGCACGCGCCGCTCGCCGCCACCGGCGCCACCGGCTTCCGCATCGTCCCCTCCCGCCCCGACGGCGCCCGCGCCACCCTGATCCCGCCCGACACCGCCGTCTGCGCCGACTGCCTGGCCGAACTCGCCGACCCGGCCGACCGCCGCCACCGGCACCCGTTCATCAGCTGCACCAACTGCGGCCCCCGGCACACCATCGTCACCGGCCTGCCGTACGACCGGGCCAACACCACCATGGCCGGCTTCCCGCTGTGCCCGGACTGCGCCCGCGAGTACGCCGACCCCGCCGACCGCCGGTTCCACGCCCAACCCGTCGCCTGCCACGCCTGCGGGCCCCGGCTCGCACTGACCGTGCCCGGACGCCCCGACCTCGGCGGGGAGCAGGCCCTGGCGGAGGCCCGGCGGCTGCTGGCCGACGGCGCGGTCCTCGCCGTCAAGGGCATCGGCGGCTACCACCTCGCCTGCGACGCGCGCGACGCCGCGGCCGTCGCCCTGCTCCGCCGGCGCAAGCGGCGCGGCCGCAAGCCCTTCGCCCTGATGGCCCGCGACCTCGCCACCGTCGAGGGCCTGCTGCCCGTCGACCCGGTCGAGCGGGAACTGCTCACCGGGCCGGTCCGGCCGATCGTCCTGCTGCGCCGCACCGGCCTGCCGGTGCCCGAGGGCGTGGCCCCGGGCAGCCCCGACCTCGGGGTGATGCTCCCGTACACGCCGCTGCACCACCTGCTGCTCGCCGCCCCCGGGCCGGACCTGCTGGTGATGACCAGCGCCAACCTCTCCGGCGAGCCGATCGTCACCGAGGACCGGGAGGCGCTGGAGCGGCTCGCCCCGCTGGTCGACGGCTGGCTCGGCCACGACCGGCCGATCCACGTGCCCTGCGAGGACTCGGTGGTGCGGGTGGTGGACGGCGAGCAGCTGCCGCTGCGCCGCTCGCGCGGGTACGCGCCGCTGCCGATCCCGCTGCCGGTGCCCGTGCGCCCGGCGCTGGCGGTCGGCGGCGACCTGAAGAACACCTTCGCGCTGGCCCGGGACGGCTACGCCTGGCTGTCCGGCCACATCGGCGACATGGACGACCTGGCCACCCTGCGGGCCTTCGACCGGGCGGTCGAGCAGCTCGGCACGGTCAGCGGCGTCCGGCCCGAACTGCTGGTCGCCGACCGGCACCCCGGCTACCGCTCGCTCCGGCACGCCGAGCGGACCGCCGCCGGCCGGCCGGTGCACCGGGTGCAGCACCACCACGCCCACATCGCCGCGGTGATGGCCGAGCACGGACTGGACGGCAGCCGCCCGGTGCTCGGGGTGGCCTTCGACGGCACCGGCTACGGCGCGGACGGCGCGGTCTGGGGCGGCGAGGTGCTGCTGGCCGACTACGACGGGTTCCGCCGCCTCGCCCACCTCGGGTACGTGCCGCTGCCGGGCGGGGACGCGGCCGTCGAGCGCCCGTACCGGACGGCGCTCGCCCACCTGCGCGCGGCCGGGCTGCCCTGGCTGCCGGAGCTGCCGCCGGTCCGGGCCTGCGGAGCGGCGGAACTCGGCCTGCTGGAACGGCAGTTGGAGCGGCGACTGAACTGCCTGCCGAGCTCCAGCATGGGGCGGCTGTTCGACGCGGTGTCCTCGCTCGCCGGGGTCTGCCACCGGGCCGGGTACGAGGCCCAGGCGGCGATCGAACTGGAGGCGGCGGCCTGCGGGTTCGGCCGCGCTGACGGCCCCGGGGCCGGGCCGACGGCGCGGGCGGACGACGGCTACGCGTTCGGGTTGTCGGCGCGGGCCGGCGGCTGGACCGCCGACCCCGGGCCGGTGCTGGCCGCCGTGGTGGCCGACGTGACCGCGGGCGCCCCCGCGGGCCTGGTCGCCGCCCGCTTCCACCGCGCGGTGGCCGACCTGGTCCGGCGGAGCTGCGCGGCCGTCCGGGACCGGTACGGCGCCACCACGGTGGCGCTCAGCGGCGGGGTCTTCGCCAACGCACTGCTCTCCTCGGCCTGCGCGAGCGGCCTCGGGGAGGACGGATTCACGGTACTGCGGCACCGCCGGGTGCCGCCCAACGACGGTGGTCTGGCGCTCGGCCAGCTGATGGTGGCCGCCCGGTCGACGGCCACCCGGGAGGAGTGAGAGCGGATGTGTCTGGCTGTGCCCGGCAGGGTGACGGAGATCGGGGAGCGGGACGGGGCGAGGATGGCGGTGATGGACTTCGGCGGCGTGGTCAAGGACGTGTGCCTGGAGTACCTGCCGGACCTCGCGGTGGGGGACTACGCGATCGTCCACGTGGGCTTCGCGCTGCAGCGCCTGGACGAGGAGTCGGCCCGGCGCACCCTCGCCCTCTTCGAGGAACTCGGGCTGTTGCAGGAGGAGTTCGGCGATCCCTGGGAGGCCGCCGGGGCGGCGGCGGGCTCTGGGGCCGAGGCTGAGGAGGCCGGACGGTGAAGTACCTGGAGGAGTTCCGCAACCCCGAGCTGGCCGCCGGGCTGCTCGCCGACATCAGGGCGACGGTCACCCGGCCGTGGGCGCTGATGGAGGTCTGCGGCGGTCAGACGCACAGCATCATCCGGCATGCCATCGACCAACTCCTGCCCGAGGAGGTCGAGTTGATCCACGGGCCGGGCTGCCCGGTGTGCGTCACCCCGCTGGAGATGATCGACCGGGCCCTGGCGATCGCGGCCCGGCCGGGGGTGGTCTTCTGCTCCTTCGGCGACATGCTGCGGGTGCCCGGCACCGACCGGGACCTGTTCCGGGTCCGCGGCGAGGGCGGCGACGTCCGGGTGGTGTACTCGCCGCTGGACGCCCTGCGGATCGCCCGGGAGAACCCGGACCGGGAGGTGGTCTTCTTCGGCATCGGCTTCGAGACCACCGCCCCGCCGAACGCCATGGCCGTCCACCTGGCCAGGAAGCAGGGGCTGCGCAACTTCAGCATGCTGGTCTCGCACGTCCGGGTACCGCCCGCGATCGAGGCGATCATGGACTCGCCGGACTGCCGGGTCCAGGGCTTCCTCGCCGCCGGGCACGTGTGCAGCGTGATGGGCACCGCCGAGTACCCGGCGCTGGCCGAACGCCACCGGGTGCCGATCGTCGTCACCGGCTTCGAGCCGCTGGACATCCTGGAAGGCATCCGGCGCACCGTACGGCAGTTGGAGCGCGGGGAGCACACCGTCGACAACGCCTACCCGCGGGCCGTCCGCCCCGAGGGCAACCCGGCGGCCCGCGCCATGCTGGAGGACGTCTTCGAGGTCGCCGACCGCCCCTGGCGGGGCATCGGCGTGATCCCGCGCAGCGGGTGGCGGCTCTCCCCGCGCTACCGCGACCACGACGCCGAGCACCGCTTCGACGTCGGCGGGATCACCACCCGCGAACCCGCCGCCTGCCGCAGCGGCGAGGTGCTGCAGGGGCTGCTGAAGCCCCACCAGTGCGAGGCCTTCGGCACCGTCTGCACACCGCGCACGCCGCTCGGCGCCACGATGGTGTCCAGCGAGGGGGCGTGCGCGGCGTACTACCTGTACCGGCGGCTGGGCGTACCGGGGACGTCCGTCCGGGCCCAGGAGCCGCAGGAACGTCGGGAGCTTCAGGAACCTCAGGAGGCGGGTCGCGTTGGCTGACACCGAACTGCTCAGCGGGCCCGGCGCCGACCCGGGCACGGACCCGGGCACCGAGCGGCCCGACTTCTCCGGCTGGAGCTGCCCGCTGCCGCTGCGCGACCACCCCCGGGTGGTGATGGGCCACGGCGGCGGCGGGGCGATGTCCGCCGAGCTGGTGGAGAACCTGTTCGCGCCGGCCTTCGGCGGCCCCGTGCTGGCCGGGCTCGGCGACTCCGCGGTGCTGGAGCTGGGCGGCGCCCGGCTCGCCTTCTCCACCGACTCCTACGTGGTGCGGCCGCTGTTCTTCCCCGGCGGCTGCATCGGCGACCTCGCCGTCAACGGTACGGTCAACGACCTCGCCATGAGCGGGGCCCGGGCGGCCTACCTGTCCTGCGGCTTCATCCTGGAGGAGGGGGTGGAGATGGCCGTGGTGGACCGGGTCGCCCGGGCGCTCGGCGCCGCCGCCCGTACCGCCGGGGTCGAGATCGCCACCGGGGACACCAAGGTGGTCGAGGCCGGGCACGGGGACGGCATCTACCTGAACACCGCCGGCATCGGGATCGTCCCGGCCGGGGTCGACATCCGGCCGCAGCGCGCCCGCCCCGGCGACGTGGTGATCGTCAGCGGGCCGATCGGGCTGCACGGGGTCGCGATCATGAGCGTCCGGGAGGGCCTGGAGTTCGGGGTCGAGGTGCGCAGTGACAGCGCGGCGCTCGGCGGCCTGGTCGAGGCGATGCTCGCGGCCACCGCCGACCTGCACGTGCTGCGCGACCCCACCCGGGGCGGCCTGGCCGCGGCGCTCAACGAGATCGCCGTCGCGGCCGGGGTGGGCGTGGTGCTCAGCGAACGGGCCGTCCCCGTCCCGGAGCCGGTGGCCAACGCCTGCGCCGTGCTGGGCCTGGACCCGATGTACATCGCCAACGAGGGCCGGCTGGTCGCCTTCGTCCCGCGTCTCTCGGCGGACGCGGTGCTCGCCGCCATGCGCGCCCACCCGCTCGGCGCGGAGGCGGTGGTGATCGGCGAGTGCGTCGCGGAGCACCCGGGGATGGTCGTCGCCCGGACCGGCTTCGGCGGCACCCGGGTGGTCGACCTGCCGATGGGCGAGCAGCTGCCGCGGATCTGCTGAGGGCCCGGACGTACGCGGCCGCCCCGGGAGGCGACTTCCGGGGCGGCGGCGTACGCGGTCGGGGTCAGTCCAGGAAGCGGCGCAGCGAGTCCGCCATGGCCCGGACGAAGCCCTCCCGGACCTCGTCGGCGACCAGGTCGAGGGAGAGGTAGGGGTTGAGGTCCTCCAGCTCGACCAGGAGCAGGCGTCCGTCCTGCGCGCGGCAGGCGTCCACCCGCTGGATCCCGTGGGCGAGCGTGTTCCAGTCGACGAAGCCGCGGGCGAACGCGAGGTCGGCGGCGCTCGGCTCGTACGGCTCCAGGACCCAGCGCCGGGCCGGGTCGGGCGTGTGGAGGGCGTACTGGAAGGCGTCGTCCACGAAGTAGAACGAGACCTCGTACCGGAAGTCGATCCGCGGCTGGACCAGCACCTCGCCCCACTCGACGCCGTCCAGCTCCTCGCGGGTGAGGAAGCGCAGGCCTATGCTGTCGGCGCCCTCCTCGGGCTTGACCGCGTAGTGCTCGGCGGCGGGCAGCCGGTCGAGGTCCTGCGGCCGGTCGACGGTGGGGATGACCGGGTGGCCCGACGCGGTCAGGTCCAGCAGGTACCGCTTCCCGGCCATGTCGCCCCGCCCGGTCAGCGGGTTGTAGACGCGTACGCCGTCGGCCAGCGCCTGGGAGCGGAACCGGGCGTACTCCTCCCGGTAGTGCAGCACCGGGCCGCTGTTGCGCACCACGACCCCGTCGAAGCGCCCCATCAGGGACCGGGCGTCGAGCGGGTGGCACAGGGCCAGGTCGAAGTGCTCCCGCAGCCGGGAGGTGAGGAGGACGTCCTCGTCGCCGTAGCGCCGGCCGCGGGCGGGGTAGGCCAGGTCGGTCACGTACAGCAGGCTGGGCCGGTCGGGCACGGGGACTCCCTCGGTCGGTGGTGAGGGAGCGAATCTACCGGCCGACCGGAATCCCGCCGTCCCCGCCGCCTGTCGGTGCGGCGTCCGCGCGTCGGCTCAGGCCTGGAAGGTCCATTCGTTCACCAGGTCGAGGTTGCGGAACACCGGCGGCCCGTCGCACAGGGCGGCGGCCCGCGCGGCGAACTCCGAGGTCTCAGGGCGGTCGGAGTTCCGCATCGCCGCCTCGTGCGAGGGGAACTCCACGATGTTCAGGTACACGTTCTCGCCGTCGCGGTCACGGGTCTGCAGCGAGCGGGTCGCCAGCCGGTGGCCCGCGTTCTTCTCGACCCAGCTGTCGAGCAGGGCGTTGAACTCGTCGATCCGACTCGTCCGGTACTCGATGATCTGGATGAACCTCACGGGTCAACCTCCTCGGCTCCGCGCGGGGCAGCCGGCCGCCCCCTCCAGGGTCCCCCCGGCGCGCGTGCCCTGCCACCTCCTGGGATGGACGGGCACCGGGGGAGCCGCCGGGACGAAGCCGCCGCTACAGGAGGGCCAGGTCGGGCTCGACGCCGGCCGCTTCGCAGCTGGCGTCCCACAGGCGCGCGGCGAGGGCCGGATCGGTCATGTGGGCGCGGACCGGCTCCAGCTCCGGTGCGCCGCGCAGGCCGAAGGCCCTGGGCCCCCACAGCTGTCCGCCGCGCACCCGCGGGTCCAGGACGGCCCGGACGATCGGCCACGCGCCGCGGTCCTTGCCCTGGAGCAGCTTGGTAAGGTTCTTCGCGTTGCGTCGAATTAAG
>NZ_LFVW01000246.1:0-15877 GCF_001182915.1 Kitasatospora sp. MY 5-36 | reverse complement strand
CGAGCCGCCGTCCCGGCCGGGCCGGGACACCGACGGGATCCTGGCGGCGGCCGTGGCGGGCGAGTTGGACGCGCTGCTGGTCGGCGGCGTGGACCCGGACGACCTGCCGGATCCGGCGCTGGCCGACGAGGCGCTGGCGGCGGTGCCGTTCCTGGTGTCGCTGGAGCTGCGGCCCTCGGCGGTGACGGCGCGGGCCGACGTGGTGCTGCCGGTGGCGGCGGTGGCGGAGAAGGCCGGCACCTTCCTGGACTGGGAGGGCCGGGTGCGGATGTTCGAGTCGGCGCTCAAGCCGGACCAGCAGATGGGCCGTCACCTCCAGCCGGACCTGCGGGTGCTGGGCATGCTGGCCGACACGCTGGGCCACCGGCTGGGCCTGCCGGACGTCCGGGCGGCCCGGCTGGAGCTGGACCGCTTCGCCCCCTGGGAGGGCGACCGCACGGCCGACCCGGCGGCGCACCCGGGCCTGCTGCCCCGACCGGCCACCGGCCAGGCGGTGCTGGCGGGTTGGCGCCTGCTGCTGGACAACGGCGTGCTGCAGCAGGGGGACCCGCACCTGGCGGGCACCCGGCACCGGGCGGTGGCCCGGATCTCGGCGGAGACGGCCAAGGAGATCGGCGCCGAGGCGGCCGAGGAGCTGCGGCTGACCGGTCCGGCCGGATCGCTGACCCTGCCGCTGGAGGTCACCGACTCGATCCCGGACCGCACGGTCTGGGTCCCGCTGGACTCCACGCCGGGCGGTGCCCACCGCGCGCTCGGCACCACCGTCGGCCACCTGGTCACGATCGCCGCGGCCGAGTCGGAACCCGAGCCCGAACCCGAGCCCGAAGTCGGACCCGGACCCGAAGTCGGACCCGAACCCGGGGCCGGCTCCGAACCCGGGGCCGCGGACGAGACCGCCGGCGACGGCACAGGGGAGGACCGATGACGTCGCAGCCGTACGAGACGCTCCACTTCTTCGGGCAGGACCCGTGGTGGCTGGTGCTGCTGAAGGCGGTGTTCTGCTTCGCCTTCCTGGTCCTGACGGTGCTGATCGCGATCGTCTGGGAGCGCAAGGTGGTGGCCTGGATGCAGCTGCGCATCGGGCCCAACCGGCACGGCCCGTGGGGCCTGCTGCAGTCGCTGGCGGACGGCGTGAAGCTGGCGCTGAAGGAAGACCTGGTGGTCAAGGGCTCGGACAAGGTGGTCTACATCCTGGCCCCGATCGTCTGCGCCATCCCCGCGTTCATGGCCTTCGCGGTGATCCCGTTCGGTCCGGCCGGCAACGAGGTGTCGATCTTCGGCACCCGTACGCCGCTCCAGCTGACGGACTTCCCGGTCGCGCTGCTGTACGTCCTGGCGACGGCCTCGGTGGGCATCTACGGCATCGTGCTGGCCGGCTGGTCCTCGGGTTCGACGTACCCGCTGCTGGGCGGGCTGCGCTCGTCCGCGCAGATGATCAGCTACGAGATCGCGATGGGCCTGTCCTTCGCGGCGGTGTTCATCTACTCGGGCTCGATGTCGACCTCGGAGATCGTGGCGCACCAGCAGCCGACCTGGTTCGCGGCGCTGCTGCCGGTGTCGTTCATCGTCTACATCATCGCGATGGTCGGCGAGACCAACCGGGCGCCGTTCGACCTGCCGGAGGCCGAGGGCGAGCTGGTCGGCGGCTTCAACACCGAGTACTCCTCGCTGAAGTTCGCGATGTTCATGCTGGCCGAGTACGTGAACATGGTGACGGTCTCGGCGGTGGCCTCGACCCTCTTCCTGGGCGGCTGGCGGGCCCCGTGGCCGGTGACGACCTTCTGGGAGGGCGCCAACCACGGCTGGTGGCCGATGCTGTGGATCACGCTGAAGATCCAGCTGCTGCTGTTCTTCTTCATCTGGCTGCGCGGCACGCTGCCCCGGCTCCGCTACGACCAGTTCATGAAGCTGGGCTGGAAGGTGCTGATCCCGGTCTCGCTGGTGTGGCTGGTGCTGATCGCGAGCGTGCGGGCGCTGCGCAACGAGGGCTACGGCTTCGGCCAGGTGGTGCTGTACGTGGGCGCCCCGGTCGGGGCGGTGCTGCTGCTGGCGCTGCTGCGGGACTTCCTGAGGAAGCAGCCGGAGTCCGGGGAGGCCCCGCCCGGTGCGGGCCCGGCCCGGTCGAAGGACGGGGGGGAGTTCGACCCGATGGCGGGCGGCTACCCCGTCCCGCCGCTGCCCGGCCAGGTGCTCCCGCCGGTGCCGCGCCGCCGCAGCCGTGCCCCGAAGCAACTCCAGGACGCCCTCAACGGGGCCGACCATTCCGAAGGGAGCTGAACCGAGATGTCCGACCAGTCCGATCGAACGGGCCACGCCGAACGGGGCGACCGTCCGTCGATCCTCGGCCCGGCCGCCGGCTTCGGCGTGACCTTCAAGGCCATGTTCAAGAAGCGGCTCACCGAGCAGTACCCGGAGCAGAAGAAGCCCACCGCTCCGCGCTTCCACGGCCGCCACCAGCTGAACCGGCACCCGGACGGCCTGGAGAAGTGCGTCGGCTGCGAGCTGTGCGCGTGGGCCTGCCCGGCCGACGCGATCTACGTGGAGGGCGCGGACAACCGGGACGAGGAGCGCTACTCCCCGGGTGAGCGCTACGGCGCGGTGTACCAGATCAACTACGCCCGCTGCATCCTCTGCGGGCTGTGCATCGAGGCCTGCCCGACCAGGGCGCTGACCATGACCAACGAGTACGAGCTGGCCGACTCCTCCCGGCGGGACCTCATCTTCACCAAGGAGCAGCTGCTGGTGGGCCTGTCCGAGGGCATGGTCGACACCCCGCACGCGATCTTCCCGGGCACCGACGAGGGCGCGTACTACCGGGGCGAGGTCACCGCGGCGGCGCCGGGGACGGTCCAGCAGGAGCGCACCGAGCGGGACAAGGAGGTGCAGCAGTGATCGCGCGGCTGGCGGAGGCGACCGGGACGACCTCGACGGGCGAGGCCGTCCAGTTCTGGGTGCTCGCGGTGATCGCGGTCGGCGGTGCGCTCGGCATGGTGCTGATGCGCAAGGCCGTGCACAGCGCGCTCTGCCTGGCGGCCACCATGATGGCGCTGGCGGTCTGTTACATGGCCCAGGGCGCGGTGTTCCTGGGCGTGGTGCAGATCGTGGTCTACACCGGCGCGATCATGATGCTGTTCCTGTTCGTGGTGATGCTGGTCGGCGTCACCGGCGAGGACTCGCTGAAGGAGCAGCTGAAGGGCCAGCGGTTCGCCGCGGCGCTGTGCGGGCTGGGCTTCGGCGTGCTGCTGATCGCCGGGATCGCCAACGCGAAGCTGAACCACTTCACCGGGCTGTCCGAGGCGAACGCCGAGGGCAACGTGCCGGGCCTGGCCCGGCTGATCTTCACCCGCTACGTGTGGGCCTTCGAGGTCACCGGCGCGCTGCTGATCACCGCGGCGATCGGCGCGATGGTGCTGACCCACCGGGAGCACGTGAAGGCGCCGAAGACGCAGCGCGAGCTGGCGGCGCAGCGGGTCGTGGACAACATCCAGCTGCCGCCGCTGCCGGCGCCGGGCGTGTACGCCCGGCACAACGCGGTGGACGTGCCGGGGCTGCTGCCGGACGGCACGATCGCCGAGGACTCGGTGATGGCGACGCTGCGCGAGCGCGGCCAGGTCCGGGACGTCAGCCAGGCGATGCTGCGGCGGATGGCGGAGCTGGAGAACAGCACGGCGGACTGGCTGGGCCGTCCGTCCTCGGAGCGGCCGGCCGTGAAGGCCCCGCGCAAGTCGCTGGAGCCGGTGCCGGCCAACGGCGCCCCGCTGCCGGCGAACGGCGGGCCGGTGCCGGCGAACAACGTGAAGCACCCGGCCGACGAGGAGGGCGCGGAGTGAACCCGGTCAACTACCTCTACCTGTCGGCCCTGTTGTTCACCATCGGAGCGGCCGGGGTGCTGGTCCGACGCAACGCGATCGTGCTGTTCATGTGCGTGGAGCTGATGCTGAACGCCTCGAACCTCGCCCTGGTGACCTTCTCCCGGCTGCACGGGACCTTGGACGGCCAGATCATCGCGTTCTTCACGATGGTGGTCGCGGCGGCCGAGGTCGTGGTCGGCCTCGCCATCATCGTCTCCATCTTCCGGACCAGGCACTCCGCTTCGGTCGACGACAGCAACCTGATGAAGCTGTAGGCGGAGGGCCCTCGGTGAAATCTCTCATTCCGCTGCTGGTGGCGGCTCCACTGGCGGGCGCCGCCCTGCTGCTGCTCGGCGGCCGGGCGCTGGACCGCTTCGGCCACTGGCTGGCCACCGCGCTCGCGGCGCTCTCGTTCGGCTTCGGCCTGGCCCTGTTCTCGGACATGCTCGGCCGTGACGCCGAGCACCGGGCGGTCACCCGGCACCTGTTCAGCTGGATCCCGGTGAACGGCTTCCAGGCCGATATCTCCTTCCGGCTCGACCAGCTGTCGATGACCTTCGTCCTGCTGATCACCGGTGTCGGCACGCTGATCCACCTCTACTCGGTCGGCTACATGGCGCACGACGAGCGCCGCCGCCGCTTCTTCGCGTACCTGAACCTGTTCCTGGCGGCCATGCTGCTGCTGGTGGTCGCGGACAACTACCTGCTGCTGTACTTCGGCTGGGAGGGCGTGGGCCTGGCCTCGTACCTCCTGATCGGCTTCTGGCAGCACAAGCCGAGTGCGGCGACGGCGGCGAAGAAGGCCTTCATCGTCAACCGGGTCGGCGACATGGGCCTGTCCATCGCGATCATGCTGATGTTCGCGGAGTTCGGCTCCTTCGCCTTCGACCCGGTCTTCGGCGGTGCCCACCAGGCGAGCGAGGGCAAGCTGACGGCGATCGGCCTGATGCTGCTGCTGGCGGCCTGCGGCAAGTCGGCGCAGGTGCCGCTGCAGTCCTGGCTCGGGGACGCGATGGAGGGCCCTACCCCGGTGTCGGCGCTGATCCACGCGGCCACCATGGTGACCGCGGGCGTCTACCTGATCACCCGCTCCTCGGCGGTCTTCGACCTGGCGCCGGACGCGCAGACCGCCGTGGTGGTGGTCGGCGCGGTCACGCTGCTGTTCGGTGCGATCGTCGGTTGCGCCAAGGACGACATCAAGAAGGCGCTGGCCGGCTCGACGATGTCGCAGATCGGCTACATGGTGCTGGCGGCCGGGCTCGGCCCGATCGGCTACGCCTTCGCGATCATGCACCTGGTGACCCACGGCTTCTTCAAGGCCGGGCTGTTCCTCGGCGCCGGGTCGGTCATGCACGGCATGAACGACGAGGTGAACATGCGTCACTACGGCGGCCTGCGGAAGTACATGCCGGTCACCTTCGTCACCTTCGGTCTCGGCTACCTGGCGATCATCGGCTTCCCGGGCCTGTCCGGCTTCTTCTCCAAGGACAAGATCATCGAGGCGGCCTTCGCCAAGGGCGGCACCGAGGGCTGGATCCTCGGGGGGTGCGCGCTGGTCGGCGCGGCGGTCACCGCGTTCTACATGACCAGGGTCATGGTGCTGACCTTCTTCGGCGAGAAGCGCTGGCAGCCGGACGCGGAGGGCAACGCCCCGCACCCGCACGAGTCGCCGCGGACGATGACCGTCCCGATGGTCCTGCTGGCCTTCGGCTCGGTCTTCGCGGGCGGACTGTTCGCCTTCAACGACTCCTTCCTGAAGTGGCTGGAGCCGGTCACCGGGCACGAGGAGGGCAACTCCCCGCTCGCCCCGCTGACCGTCACCCTGCTGACCACGGCCTGCATGCTGGCCGGCGTCGGCCTGGCGTACCTGGTGTACGGGCGCTCGCCGGTCCCGGTGGTGCCGCCGGTCGGCTCCCCGCTCACCCGGGCCGCCCGCCGCGACCTGCTGCAGGACGACTTCAACCACGCGGTGCTGGTGCGGCCGGGCTCGGCGCTCGCCGCGGCGCTGGTCTTCTTCGACAGCCGCGGCCTGGACGGCGTGGTCAACGGCCTGGCCGCCGGGATCGGCGGGCTCTCCGGCCGGCTGCGGCGGGTCCAGAACGGCTACGTCCGCTCGTACGCGCTCTCCATGTTCGGCGGCACGCTGGTGCTGGTCGCCATGACTCTCCTGATGAGGTCCACGTGATGACTCGTCCTGATATCCGTTGGGGGGGCAGGCCATGAGCTTTCTGTTGACCGCCACCTGCGCCGTCCCG
Organism: Kitasatospora sp. MY 5-36; assembly: GCF_001182915.1. Classification (NCBI taxonomy): domain Bacteria; kingdom Bacillati; phylum Actinomycetota; class Actinomycetes; order Kitasatosporales; family Streptomycetaceae; genus Kitasatospora; species Kitasatospora sp. MY 5-36. The sequence goes on along the minus strand of NZ_LFVW01000246.1, from coordinate 9,771 downwards.
GCGGTCGGCGCGGTGCTGGCGGCCGCGCTGCCCGCCGGGTCCTCCGAGAGCCGGCGCAGGACCACCAAGGCCGTCGCGCTGGGCGCCTCGGCCGTCACCCTGGTGCTGGCCGCCGTGGTGGCGGCCCGGTTCGACCCGCACGGCGCCCGCTTCCAGCTGAACGAGTCGTACAGCTGGATCCGCTCCTTCGGCATCACCTTCTCGCTCGGCGTGGACGGCATCGGCGCGGTGCTCGCCCTGCTCACCGCCGTGCTCGTGCCGCTGGTGATCCTCGCCTCCTGGCACGACGCCGACCCGGCGCCGGCCGGGCCGGACGGCACCTTCGAGAACAAGCGCCGCACCCAGGCCTTCTTCGCCCTGATCCTGGCGGTGGAGGCGATGGTGGTCGTCTCCTTCTACGCCACCGACGTCTTCGTGTTCTACGTGTTCTTCGAAGCCATGCTGATCCCGATGTACTTCCTGATCGGCGGCTTCGGCGACCGGGCGGGCGGCCCCGAGTCGGCGCGTCAGCGCTCCTACGCGGCCGTGAAGTTCCTGCTCTACAACCTGCTCGGCGGCCTGGTGATGCTGGCCGCCGTGATCGGCCTGTACGTGACGGCGCAGGACCAGGGCTTCGGCACCTTCGACCTGCCGACGCTGACCTCGGCGATCGCCGACGGCCGGCTCCAGCTGACCGGCACCGCCGAGAAGGCGCTGTTCCTGGGCTTCTTCTTCGCCTTCGCGGTGAAGGCCCCGCTCTGGCCGCTGCACACCTGGCTGCCGAACGCGATGGGCGAGTCCACCGCCGGCACCGCGGTGCTGATCACCGCGGTGGTGGACAAGGTCGGCACCTTCGCGATGCTGCGCTTCTGCCTCGGGCTGTTCCCGAACGCCTCGAAGACCTTCGCCCCGGCGATCCTGGTCCTGGCGCTGATCGGGATCGTCTACGGTGCGCTGCTGGCGATCGGCCAGAAGGACATCAAGCGGCTGGTGGCGTACGCCTCGATCTCGCACTTCGGCTTCATCATCATGGGCGTCTTCGCCCTGACCAGCCAGGGCCAGAGCGGCGCCACCCTCTACATGGTGAACCACGGCCTGTCCACGGCGGCGTGGATGCTGGTGGCCGGCTTCCTGATCTCCCGTCGCGGCTCGCGGCTGATCGCCGACTACGGCGGCGTGCAGAAGGTCGCCCCGGTGCTGGCCGGGACGTTCCTGATCGGCAGTCTGGCCACCCTGTCGCTGCCCGGGCTGGCCCCGTTCGTCAGCGAGTTCCTGGTCCTGGTGGGCACCTTCACCCGCTACCCGGCGATCGGGATCGTGGCCACCTTCGGCATCGTGCTGGCCGCGCTGTACGCCCTGCTGCTGTACCAGCGCACCATGACCGGCCCGGTGAAGGACGGGGTGCGCACGATGCCCGACCTCAAGGCCCGCGAACTCGCCGTGGTCGGCCCGCTGGTGGCGCTGACCATCCTGCTCGGCGTCTACCCGAAGCCGCTCACCGACCTGGTCGACCCCTCGGTGAACGCGACGCTCTCGCAGGTCCACCAGACCGACCCGGCGCCGGCCCACCCGGTCGCCGCCACCTCAGGAGGTGAGCAGAAGTGAGTGCCACCGCAGTGCTCGCCGCCGCCGGCGGCAACACCCCCAGCATCCCGGCGCCGCACATCGAGTACGGCCAGCTCTCCCCGATGCTCGTGGTGTTCGCGGCCGCCGTGGCCGGCGTCCTGGTGGAGGCCTTCGTGCCCCGCCGGTACCGGCACTGGACCCAGGTGACGCTCGCCCTGGCCGGGCTGGTCGGCGCCTTCGTCGCCGTGGTGGTGCTGGCCGTGCAGAGCCACGGCTTCACCCGGATCGACCTGCTGGCCATGGAGTCCGTCGCGATGGACGGCCCGGCGCTGTTCCTCCAGGGCGTGATCCTGCTGGCCTCGGTGGTCGCGGTGCTCACCTACGCCGAGCGGAGGCTGGAGCCCAAGGCCGGCGGCCTGCCCGCCGACGCCTTCGCCGCCCAGGCCGCCGCCACCCCCGGCGGCGAGCAGGAGCGGGCCGCGGTCCGGGCCGGCTTCGCCACCAGCGAGGTCTTCCCGCTCACCATGTTCGCGGTCGGCGGCATGCTGCTGTTCCCCGCCGCCAACGACCTGCTGACCATGTTCGTGGCGCTGGAGGTCTTCTCGCTGCCGCTGTACCTGCTGTGCGCGCTGGCCCGGCGCCGTCGGCTGCTCTCCCAGGAGGCGGCGGTCAAGTACTTCCTGCTCGGCGCCTTCGCCTCGGCGTTCTTCCTGTTCGGCACCGCGCTGCTGTACGGCTACGCGGGCAGCGTGAAGCTCGGCGACATCGGGGACGTCATCTCCGGCAAGGCGATGACCACCCCCGCGCAGCTGAGCACCACCCAGAGCGACGCGCTGGTGCTGACCGGCCTGGCGATGCTGGCGGTCGGCCTGCTGTTCAAGGTCGCCGCGGTGCCCTTCCACTCCTGGACCCCGGACGTCTACCAGGGCGCGCCGACCCCGGTGACCGGTTTCATGGCGGCGGCCACCAAGGTCGCGGCCTTCGGGGCCTTCCTGCGGCTGTTCTACGTGGCCTTCCCGGGCCTGCGGCTGGACTGGCGGCCGGTGATGTGGGGCGTCGCGATCCTCACCATGGTGGTGGGCGCGGTGCTCGCGGTGACCCAGCAGGACGTCAAGCGCCTGCTGGCGTACTCCTCGATCGCGCACGCGGGGTTCATCCTGACCGGCGTGATCGCCGTCAACAAGCAGGGCATCTCCTCGGTGCTGTTCTACCTGCTGGCGTACTCCTTCGTGACGCTCGGCGCGTTCGCGGTGGTGACGCTGGTGCGCGACTCCAAGGGCGAGGCGACCCACCTGTCCAGCTGGGCCGGGCTCGGGCGGCGCTCGCCGCTGGTGGCGGCGGTGTTCGCGCTGTTCCTGCTGGCCTTCGCCGGGATTCCGCTGACCTCCGGGTTCACCGGGAAGTTCGCGGTGTTCCAGGCCGCGGCCAGCGGCGGGGCGACCCCGCTGGTGGTGGTCGGTGTGCTGAGCTCGGCGGTGGCCGCGTTCTTCTACATCCGGGTCATCGTGCTGATGTTCTTCTCGGACCCCCAGCCGGGGGGCCCCACGGTGGCGGTGCCGAGCGCCTTCACGGCGACCGCGATCGGGGTGGGGGTGCTGGTCACGCTGGGTCTCGGACTGCTGCCGCAGTACTTCCTCGACCTCGCCTCCAAGGCCTCGCTGTTCGTGCGCTGACCTTTACGCCCACCGCCTCCGACCAGGGCCCCGTCCGGGCCGCGCTCAGCCCGCGCGGCCCGGACGGGTCTGTGTCGGGTGCCGGGGCCGGGGGAGTTCCGGGGGCTCTCCCACCTTTATTACCAGCCGAATTCGCCCCCACCGCCGTCCGGCCCGCGCAGCCGCCCTGACCAGGGCATCAAGCCCGATCATGACAGGATCCGCACGCCCGTGCAGTGATCCACTCGCGACCGGATACCCTGCCTGTATGGCCAGCGGCGGCACTCAGGGACCAGGCCGCTAGATCGACCAGGGACAGAGGAGTGGTCTTCGTGACCGTCGTGGAACCCTTCGGGCTCAGCGTGCAGGACCGCGACCTGACCCGGGACGTCCAGGCCGGACTGGACGCTGTGGAGGCGGCGCTCGGTGAGGCCGTCAAGAGCGACGTCCCCTTCATCACCGTCACCGCCAGTCACCTCCTCGAGGCCGGCGGCAAGCGCTTCCGCCCGCTGCTCCTGCTGCTGGCCGCCCAGTTCGGCGACCCGGGGGCGCCCGGCGTGGTGCCCGCCGCCGTGGTGGTCGAACTGACCCACCTGGCCACGCTCTACCACGACGACGTCATGGACGAGGCGCCGGTGCGCCGGGGCGCCCCGAGCGCCAACTCCCGCTGGGACAACTCGGTCGCCATCCTCACCGGCGACTTCCTGTTCTCCCGCGCCTCCCAGGTGCTCTCCGACCTCGGCCCGGAGGCCGTGCGGATGCAGGCCGAGGCCTTCGAGCGGCTGGTCACCGGCCAGATCCTGGAGACCCGCGGCCCGGGCCAGGACATGGACCCGCTGCTGCACTACCTGGACGTCCTGGAGGGCAAGACCGGCTCGCTGATCGCCGTCTCCTGCCGGATAGGAGCGCTGATGGCCGGTGCCGAGCGCGAGCTGGTGGACACCCTCGGCGAGTTCGGCGAGCGGATCGGCATCGCCTTCCAGTTGGCCGACGACGTGCTCGACATCGCCAGCGACGGCCACGAGTCCGGCAAGACCCCCGGCACCGACCTGCGCGAGGGCGTGCCGACCCTGCCGACCCTGCTGCTGCAGCAGATGCCCGCCGACCCGGCCGACCCGGATGACGCCCGGCTGCGCGAACTGCTCGACCAGGACCTCTCCGACGACGACCTGCACGCGGAGGCGCTGCGCCTGCTGCGGGCCCACCCCGCGCTGGAGCGCGCCCGCGCCGAGACCCTGCGCCGGGCCGAGGAGGCCCGGGCGTTGCTCGCGCCGCTGCCGGACTGCGCCGCGAAGGCCGCCCTGGAGGGCCTCTGCGACGCGGTGGCGATCCGCACGATGTGAGACCCCGCTCCGGGGAGGACCCCGCTCCGGGTGAGGCCCCGCACGATGGGGGACCCCGCTCCGGGCGGGGCCGCCGGGAGCCGTCCGGGCCGGGCCGAGAGGTGGCCCGTCCCGGACCCTCCGCCCGCCCCGGGATGGGGGAGACTGACTTCCGTCAGCACACGCCTGCCCGGAAGGTCGTTATGCGTCGCGTCGTCATCGCCGAGGACTCCGTACTGCTCAGGGAGGGGCTGACCCGGCTGCTCACCGATCGCGGCCTGGAGGTCGTCGCCGGGGTCGGTGACGGAGACGCCCTGGTGAAGACCATCCACGACCTGGCCGCCGCCGACGCCCTGCCGGACGTCGTGGTCTCCGACGTGCGGATGCCCCCGAACCACACCGACGAGGGCCTGCGCGCCTGCGTGGAACTGCGCGCCCGTTACCCGCAGCTGGGTGTGCTGGTGCTGTCGCAGTTCGTGGAGGAGCGCTACGCCTCGGAGCTGCTGGCCGGCTCGACCCGGGGCGTGGGGTACCTGCTGAAGGACCGGGTCGCCGAGGTGCGCGAGTTCGCCGACGCGGTGGTCCGGGTCGCCGAGGGCGGCACCGCGCTGGACCCGGAGGTGGTGCAGCAGCTCCTCAGCCGCAGCCGCAAGGGCGACGTTCTGGCCAATCTCACGCCGCGCGAGCGCGAGGTGCTCGGGCTGATGGCGGAGGGCCGCACCAACGCCGCGGTGGCCAAGCAGCTGGTGGTCTCCGACGGCGCAGTGGAGAAGCACGTCAGCAACATCTTCCTCAAGCTGGGACTGGCTCAGAGCGCCGAGGACCACCGCCGGGTGCTGGCCGTGCTCACCTACCTCAACTCCTGACGCCCTCCGGTTCCGTCGCCCCGGCGCCCGGGGCGCGCCCCCGGGAGCGCATCTCGGCCATGCGCCCGTGAGGTGCTCGCGCCCGCCCGTCCGAGCCGGAATGATCTCCGGCGGGCGGGCGTTGACGTTCATGTGCGGTGCAGCCGCGGGCCGGTGAAATAACTGCCGTGCTTCCGGTCGCCGTCGGGTCGGCCCGCATAGGATGCGAGAGGTGCACCAGGCGGACGGGGCACGGGGCCGCGCCCGCGGTGGTGCGCCCACGAGGAGGTCCGCGGCAGTGACCAGTCAGGTCGATCAGTCAGAGGCAGTGGACGGCCCGGACGGCGACGAGGCCCGCGCCGGGAGCGGAGACGCGCACGCGGGTGCGGACGCGTCCGCCGGACCGCCCGGCCCGGGCGGCCCTCCGGTGAAGCCGGGCAAGCCCATCCGCAGACTCGATCGGGTGATCATTCGCTTCGCCGGCGACTCCGGTGACGGCATGCAGCTGACCGGTGACCGTTTCACCTCGGAGACGGCGTCCTTCGGCAACGACCTGTCCACGCTGCCGAACTTCCCGGCCGAGATCCGGGCGCCCGCCGGCACCCTGCCGGGCGTCTCGTCCTTCCAACTGCACTTCGCGGACCACGACATCCTGACCCCGGGCGACGCCCCGAACGTGCTGGTCGCGATGAACCCGGCCGCGCTGAAGGCGAACGTGCCGGACCTGCCGCGCGGTGCCGAGATCATCGTCAACACCGACGAGTTCACCAAGCGGGCGCTGGCCAAGGTCGGTTACCCGGCGGACCCGCTGGGCGACGGCTCGCTGGACGGCTTCCACCTGCACAAGGTGCCGCTGACCACGCTGACCCTGGAGGCGCTCAAGGACAGCGGCCTGGCCCGCAAGGACGCCGAGCGGGCGAAGAACATGTTCGCCCTGGGCCTGCTGTCCTGGATGTACCACCGGCCCACGCACGGGACGGAGTCGTTCCTGCGCACCAAGTTCGCCAAGAAGCCGCAGATCGCCGAGGCGAACATCACCGCCTTCCGGGCGGGCTGGAACTTCGGCGAGACCACCGAGTCCTTCGCCGTCTCCTACGAGGTGCCGCCGGCCAGGCTCCCGGCCGGGCGCTACCGCAACATCTCCGGCAACCTGGCGCTGTCCTACGGGCTGATCGCCGCCTCGCGGCGCTCCGGCCTCCCGCTGTACCTGGGCTCGTACCCGATCACCCCGGCCTCGGACATCCTGCACGAGCTGAGCCGGCACAAGGACTTCGGGGTGCGCACCTTCCAGGCGGAGGACGAGATCGCCGGTGTCGGCGCGGCGCTCGGCGCCGCCTTCGGCGGGGCGCTCGGGGTGACCACCACCTCCGGGCCTGGTGTCGCGCTGAAGTCCGAGACGATCGGCCTGGCCGTCTCGCTCGAACTGCCGCTGCTGGTCGTGGACATCCAGCGCGGCGGCCCGTCCACCGGCCTGCCGACCAAGACCGAGCAGGCGGACCTGCTGCAGGCGATGTTCGGGCGCAACGGCGAGGCGCCGGTGCCGATCGTCGCCCCGGCCACGCCCGCGGAGTGCTTCGACGCGGCGCTGGAGGCGGCCCGGATCGCGGTCACCTACCGCACCCCGGTGTTCCTGCTCTCGGACGGCTACCTGGCCAACGGATCGGAGCCCTGGCGGATCCCCGAGGTCGACGAACTGCCGGAGATCGACCCGGAGTTCGCCACCGGCCCGAACCGCGAGGACGGCGCCTTCTGGCCGTACCTGCGCGATCCGCGGACCCTGGCCAGGCCCTGGGCGCTGCCCGGTACGCCCGGCCTGGAGCACCGGATCGGCGGCATCGAGAAGCAGGACGGCACCGGCAACATCTCCTACGACCCGGCCAACCACGACTTCATGGTCCGCACCCGGCAGGCCAAGGTCGACGGCATCACGGTGAAGCCGGTCGAGGTGGACGACCCGAGCGGCGACGCCCGGGTGCTGGTGCTCGGCTGGGGCTCGACGTACGGGCCGATCACCGCCGCGGTGCGCCGGGTGCGCGCGGACGGCGGCGAGGTCGCCCAGGCGCACCTGCGCAACCTCAACCCGTTCCCGGCCAACCTGGGCTCGGTGCTGCGGAGTTACGAGAAGATCATCGTTCCCGAGATGAACCTGGGGCAGCTGGCCCTGCTGCTGCGGGCGAAGTACCTGGTGGACGCCGAGTCCTACAACCAGGTGCGCGGACTGCCCTTCAAGGCGGCCCAGTTGGCGGACGTGCTGTGGGCCGCGATCGGCACCCTGGACGAGGAGGACAACCGATGAGCGAGAGCGGCTTCCCGTCCCTGCGACTGGTGCCCAAGGCCGAAGGCCCGCAGAGCGCCCGGGACTTCAAGACCGACCAGGAGGTGCGCTGGTGCCCGGGCTGCGGGGACTACGCGATCCTGGCGGCGGTGCAGTCCTTCATGCCGGAGCTGGGCATCAGGCGCGAGAACACGGTGTTCGTCTCCGGCATCGGCTGCTCCTCGCGTTTCCCGTACTACATGAACACCTACGGGGTGCACTCGATCCACGGCCGGGCGCCGGCGATCGCGACCGGGCTGGCCACCTCGCGCCAGGACCTGAGCGTCTGGGTGGTGACGGGTGACGGCGACGCGCTGTCGATCGGCGGCAACCACCTGATCCACGCCCTGCGGCGGAACGTCAATTTGAAGATCCTGTTGTTCAACAACCGTATCTACGGCCTCACCAAGGGCCAGTACTCGCCCACCAGCGAGCTCGGCAAGATCACCAAGTCCACCCCGATGGGCTCGCTGGACGCGCCGTTCAACCCGCTGTCGCTGGCGATCGGCGCCGAGGCCACCTTCGTCGCGCGCACCATCGACTCGGACCGCCAGCACCTCCAGTCGGTGCTGCGGGCGGCCGCCGAGCACCAGGGCACGGCGCTGGTGGAGATCTACCAGAACTGCAACATCTTCAACGACGGCGCCTTCGAGGTACTGAAGGACCCGGGCAGCCGGGACGAGGCGCTGATCCGGCTGGAGCACGGGAAGGCCGCCCGCTTCGGCGCGGACCTGGCGAACGGCGTCTTCCGGGGCCCGGACGGCGAGCTGTTCACCGCCCCGGTCACGGCGGACAACGAGGCGGACGTCCTGGTCCACGACGCGCACGCGGCCAGCCCCGCCACCGCCTTCGCGCTCTCCCGGATCGCCGACGCGGACACCCTGCACCACACGCCGATCGGCGTGCTGCGCAGCGTCGAACGGCCGGTCTACGACGAGCTGATGGCGAGCCAGCTGGCCACCGCCACCGACGGGCGCGGCCCGGGCGACCTGGCCACGCTGCTCGCCGGCAACGACACCTGGACGGTGGACTGACCGTCCGACCGTCCCGTCGGAGCGAGCGACGCCCCCCTGTCCCGACGGACAGGGGGGCGTCGTCGTCGCCTGCTCCTACTGCTCCTGCCGCTCGGCCCACTCGACCAGTTCGACGACCACCCCGTTCGGGTCGACGACCTGGAAGAGCTTCTCGCCCCACGGCTCCTCGCGCAGCGGCAGGGTGATCACGACCCCCTCCTCGCGCAGCCGCCGCTCCTCGGCGGCGATGTCCTCGACGACGAACGCCAGGATCACGCCGTCCGCGATCCGGTGGCGCTGGTCCTCGGGCAGGACTTCGAGGCCGCGCCGCAGGTAGACGACATTGACCCCGCCGCCCGGGTGCGCGAGCGAGACGAAGCCGTCGGCCGACATCTGCTCGGTGTAGCCGAAGTGCCGCTGGAGGAAGGCGGCGGAGGTGGTGACGTCCTCGACGGTCAGGGAGACGGCGGTCGTGGTGATCTGCAAGGCGGAGAACCCTCTCGTCGGCATCGCGCGGTTATCCCGTACGCAGTACACTATACATAGTACGGAGAATTGCGCCAGGGGTCTCCGCGGAATCCGGGAAGGGGCCGGAAACGACGGAGGGAGGCTCCCCGGGCGGGGGAGCCTCCCTCAGGAGGTCGGCGAGGCCGGTGCGGCGCGCGTCAGTAGACGCAGGGGATGCCGCCGTCGGACTGGGCGTCGACGGCCGGGCCCTGCATCGGCAGGTTGGCGGCCGGGTCGGCCGGGGCGCCGCCGGCGGGGGCGGCGGGCTTGTCGGCGGCGACGCCGGTGAAGCCGGTGCCGAGGGTGACGACGACGTGGTCGGCGGCGGTGGCGGCGGACGCGGTGGCGGTCACGCCGTAGCGGGTCGCGACCTGCTCGGCGGCCTCCTTGGCGCCCTTGCCGTAGGTGACGGTGGTGGTCTTCGGCCGGGTGGCGGCCGAGCCGGTGCGGCCCTCCTTGAAGCCCAGGCCGGCCAGCGCCTTGGCCTCCTCGGCGGAGGTGACCCCGGCCGCGGAGGAGGCGTTGAAGACGTCCACGGTGACCGGCCCGGCGGCGGCCGGGGGCGTGGTGGCG
>NZ_LFVW01000024.1:0-33165 GCF_001182915.1 Kitasatospora sp. MY 5-36 | reverse complement strand
CGCCCCGCGGGCCGACGCACCGACGGGCGCCCCCGTGTCCGGCCGCGTCCTCGGCGACGCCGGCATCAGGCCGCAGGACCGGCCCGCCGTCCAGCGGTTCCGCGAGCTGCGCGAGGGCCTCGCCACAAAGGCGCGGCCCTCGGAGACGGCCACGAACCGCACCGCCCCGGCGCCGATCGCCGCCCAGGCCCACCGGTGGTGGGGCACCGAGCTGGGCCCCAACGGCAACACCGGCTACGACGCCGTCATCGCCACCCACACCCTCGACGACGCGCTGCGTCTGAGCGGCGCCAACGACTTCCTCTACGCCCCCACCACCAAGCCGCGCAGCAACTCCTGCATCGAGATGGTCACCGTCCACACCCGGGACAGCGCCCAGATATGGGCCTGGGACTGGTGCACCACCGACCCCTCCCAGGCGGTCGGCGCGACCGTCGACATCGACGCCGCCTTCCTCCGGAAGTACGGCGCCACCGTGAACGGCCGCTCCGCCTACAGCGTCCAGGTCCAGCTCACGGACGCCCGGACCAACACCTGGAGCGCCTCCCTCTACAACGTCGCCACCAGCACCTGGGACCCGTTCTTCACCAGCCGGGGCACCGACCAGACCGGCCTCGACTACGGCTGGGACATGTTCGAGTACTACTCCGACCGGACGGCCTCCGGCAACGTGGGCGTCTGCCAGGACCTGAGCGGACGGGTCGTCGAGACCACCGGGCTGAAGGTCCGCACCCCCGCCACCGGCGCCTGGAGCGACGCCGGCCCCTCCAACTCGACCGTCTTCCCCGCCGCCACCATGAACCCGTCGACCTACTACTGCCCCGGCATCGCCGGCCGCATGGCCACGGCGTACAGCGCCTGGCAGGTGACCGTCCGCTGACCCGCCGTCCGTCCGTACGGGATCCGGCTGTTCCGGAGCGGCGTCACGGGGCCGGCCGGGGCTCGACGGAGAGGGTGTGCCGGAAGAGCCCGTACGGGTCCCAGCGGGCCTTCACGGCCTGGAGCCGCGGGTAGTCGTCCTTGTAGTAGAGGGTGTGCCACGGGACGCCGGAGCGGTTCCAGGCCGGGTCGGCGAGGTCGGCGTCGGGGTAGTTGATGTACGAGCCGTCGCTGACCTCGCCGGGCACCGGCACGCCGCCGGTGTCCGCGTACATCGCGCGGTAGAACCCCCGCACCCAGGCGAGGTTCGCCGCGTCCTCCCGCTCGTCCGTCCACACCGTCTGGTAGACGACCTTCATCACCGCGTCCCGCTGGGCGGTCGCGGTCGCCCCCGGCGCCACCGCGTTCACCTGGCCGCCGTAGCCGACGAACAGCAGACCGCCGTGCGAGACGGCGGAGCCATCCGTCAACCAGCTGTAGGCGGTGGCGAGTTGGGCGTCGGTGTACGAGCGGCGCAGGTACGCCGCCTTGAGCTTGTAGCGCCGGCTGAACATGTCCCCGGCCGCTCCCGCGCCCGGCCAGGTGAGGGCGTGCAGCCACGGTACGGTCCGGTGGTCGACGGCGGGTTCGACGCCGGTGCCCGCGCCGACCGCGGACACGAGCTCGGCCACCATCCGGTCCAGGTCGGGGACGGTGGCGTCGGCCTGCACGAACATCGTGATCGGGCCGCCGCCGCGACGGGCCACCGAGAGGATGGCGTACAGGCCCGCGTACGGGGAGCCCGGCTCGCTGTGACGCTCGTGCCAGGTGCCGAAATTGCGCAGCAGGGTGGTGAACGCCCGCGCCGTCATCCGCTCGTCCCAGGCCCAGACCGCCTGGTAGCCCTTCAGCTCGCGGGGCGAGGGCGGCAGCAGCCGGGACGGGTCGTCGCCCGTCGCGTCCGGGGAGCGCAGCCAGTAGCGGGTGACCACGCCGAAGTTGCCGCCGCCACCGCCGGTGTGGGCCCACCACAGGTCCCGGTGCGGGTCGTCCGGCTCACGGGTGGCGACCACCGTCCGCGCCCGGTCGGCCCGGTCCGCCACCACCACCTCCACGCCGTGGAGGTGGTCCACCACCGAGCCGTAGCGGCGCGAGAGCGGCCCGTACCCGCCGCCGGCGAAGTGCCCGCCGGCGCCCACCTCGGGGCACGCGCCCGCCGGGACCGTCACGCCCCAGCCCGTGAACAGCGCCCGGTACACCCGCCCGAGCGTGGCGCCGGGCCGGACGGCGAACGCCCGCCGCTCCGGGTCGTAGCCGACCGCGTCCATGGGGGAGAGGTCCAGCAGCAGGCGGACGCCCGGATCGGCGGTGAAGTCCTCGAAGCAGTGGCCGCCGCTGCGCGGCGCGATCCTCCGCCCGGAGCGCAGCGCCTCGGTGACGGCGCGTACGACGTCCTCGGTGGTGGCGGCGACCCGGATCTCGTCCGGGTCGCCGGCGAAGCGGAAGTTGTCGCCCCGCAGCAGGCTCGCGTACCGGGGGTCGCCCCGCCGGATCACCGCCGCGCCCCGGCCCGGGGCCTGCGCCGGAGCGGCTCCTCCGGCGGACCCCGCGGACCCCGCGGCCCCCGGCAGGCCCGAGGCCGCGCCGCCGGCCAGCAGGGCGCCGGCCGAGGCGAGCAGGCCCCGGCGGTTCGGTCCGTATGGGCCCGGCCGGTCCGTCATGTCCACCACCCCGTTCCCCCGCGATCCGGGTCTCTCCGTGACGACGCCCGCTGCCAACGGTCCCACACACGACCGGAGTTGAGAACAGAACGCGTCCTGTCCGCCGGGCTGACCCGACGCGCGGGAGCGGGCCCCGGGGCGACGGCTGACGGACGGTCGGCCGGACCGGAGGGGCCTGCGACACCGCCTGTCCGAGGGCGCGGATAGGGTGACGTGCCCGTGCCGCGCGGCCGACCTGTCGGCGTGCGGCCTTTCGTCGTGTCAGGAGATATCTGGGTGAAGACCCGTATGACAGCGCTCCGGAGCGCCGCGGTCGTCGCGGCGGCCGTCCTCATGGCGGCGCCCGCCGCCGGCTCCGCCGTAGCCGCCCCCGCCGGAAGCCCGGACACCAAGAAGGTGACCTACCAGGGCCGCGTCTTCCAGGTGCCCACGGCCTGGCCGGTCGTCGACCTGGCCGCGGACCCGCAGGCCTGCGTCCGCTTCGACCAGCACGCGGTGTACCTCGGCCACCCGGGCGAACAGCAGGTCTGCCCGCCGCGGTTGACCGGCCGCTCGGAGGCCCTGCTGGTCGAACCCGCCGCCGGCGCCGCGCCCGACCGGGAGGGCTCCAACCCCGTCGCGCAGACGATCCGCGCGGAGGACGGCGTCGTCGCGGTGACCGGGACGTACGACACGGACCAGCCGCTGGTGCGCCGGATCATCACCAGTGCCGGGCTCACCCCCGCGCCGGAACACCGACCGGAGCCGGCGCCCGCCGCAGCCCCGACGGCCCCCGCCGCGAAGTCCGCCACGCCCAAGTCCGCCGCCGCGCCGTCCAGCCGGGCCATGGCCGCACCGATGGCCGCCGCGGCCCAGGTGCCCGCGTCGGCGACGAACTACACCGGCAAGGGCTTCGACGCCTGCACGGCGCCCTCCGGCGCCGCGATGAACGCGTGGATGACCTCCTCCCCGTACCGGGCGGTCGGCATCTACATCGGCGGCGTCAGGCGGGGCTGCGCCCAGCCGAACCTGACGTCCTCCTGGGTCCAGCAGCAGCAGTCCGCGGGCTGGTCCTTCATGCCGCTGTACGTCGGCGTGCAGGCCCCGAAGATCGCCTACCCCGCCACCGAGGGCGCCAACGCCGCCGACGACGCGGTGGCCCAGGCCCAGGCCCTCGGCTTCGGCCCCGGCACGATCCTCTACTACGACATGGAGGGCTACACCACCCCGCAGTACTCGGCCACGGTGCTCGCCTTCCTCACCGCCTGGACCAACGAACTGCACGCCTGGGGCTACAACTCCGGCGTCTACAGCAGCTCCTCGTCCGGCATGAAGGACCTCGCCGCCAACGCCGGCAACAGCGCCTACACCATGCCCGACGCCGTCTTCAGCGCCAACTGGAACGGCAAGGAGGACACCGCCGACCCGTCGATACCGGCCGGCTACTGGTCCAACCACCAGCGCGCCCACCAGTACGCCTCGCCGGCGAACCCGGAGAGCTGGGGCGGCTACTCGATAGCGATCGACCAGGACTACGTCGACATCCAGCTCACCAGCGCCCCGCCCTCCCTGTCCTCCGCGCTCTTCCTCGGCGTGCGCCAGAGCTCGGGCACCTGGCCCGGCTTCAGCCCGCTGACGGGCGGTGCGGGCGTCTTCCGCGGCTCGGAGGCCGCGATCGCCGGGCTGCCGGGAGGCTCCTCGCAGGAGCTGGGCATCGGCCTGGACGGCCGGCTCTACCACGGGGTCCGCGCCGCGAACGGCAGCTGGAGCGGCTTCGCCGCACTCCCCGACGACGGCACGCCCGCCACCCAGGCCCGCCGGGCCGCCATCGCGGGCCTGCCGGACGGCTCCTCGCAGGTGCTGACCGTCGGCAGTGACGGCAACGTCTACCACCGGATCCGCCTCTCCGACGGCAACTGGTCCGGCTTCGCCCCGCTCCCCGGCGTCGGCACCCCGACCATGGCGGCCGGGGACGTCGCCATCGCCGGCCTGCCCGACGGCTCCGCCCAGGTCCTGGCGATCGGCAACGACGGCAACGTCTACCACGAGACCCGCTTCTCCAACGGCAGTTGGAGCGGCTTCGCCCCGCTCCCCGGGGTGAACAGCTCGCGGATGGCGGCCGGCCGGGTGGCCATCACGGGCCTGTCGGACGGCTCCTCGCAGGTCCTGGCGGTCGGCAACGACGGCAACGTCTACCACCAGACCCGCTTCGCCGACGGCAACTGGTCCGGCTTCGCCGCGCTCCCCGGCGTCGGCACGCCCACCATGGCCGCGCGGACGGTCGGCATCGCCGGCCTGCCGGACGGCTCGTCCCAGGTGGCGGTGGTCGGCGGCGACGGCAACGTCTACCACGAGACCCGCTTCGGCAACGGCTCCTGGTCCGGCTTCGCCGCCGTCCAGGGCCCGTACGGCGCGAGCACCTTCCCGGCCCAGCGCGCCGCCATCGCGGGCCTGCCGGACGGCTCCAGCCAGCTCGTGGTCACCCGCAGCTGACCCGGACCCACCCCGCACCCGACGCCCCCGCCCCCGGCAGCCCCGGAGGCGGGGGCGTCTGGCTCGATGAAGGCTCTCCGCCCTGACCGGCGCAGGAGCGGCCGAGACTCCGCCGGGGCAGCCTGATGGACAGCCGCCGGACATCGTCGTGGTGTCGGTCACCGCAGATTCTCGGCGACGCGGACGAGTTCCTCGTCCGAGAGCCGCGGGGGAGCACCGGTCGTGACGACGAAGGTGTAGGTCCCGTCCGACCAAGTCAGCGAACGGGGCCCGCCGTTCGGATCGGATTGCGTGATGGCCGCGGGGTGGCCCTTGACCAGGGCGGCCCGGCCCTCCGGTGGTGCGCTGTTCCGGAGGGTCTGGCTGATGATCAGATTGCCTTGTTCAGGGCCCGTCCCCAGTCGGTACCCGCTGGCCCAGGCCGGAGTGTCGGGCGGGAGCGGGGCCAGACCGGGTAGGTGGACCATCCTGCCCGCGGGATAGGGGGAGTAGTTCTCCGGCAGGAACACGGGCCGGAGGAGGTCGCGCTCGTCGAAGTGGACGGCGGGCTTGCCGGTGGTATCGTTCAGCGCCCTGGTCCCGAGCGGTTTGTTCAGGTGGGTCGTGATCTGTCCGATGCCACCCGGGTCGCAGAACCCCGGGGGGACTGTGTGCCGCAGGGAGACCTTCACCGCGTCGGCGGACTCGCGGGCCACGAGTTCGGGCTGCTTCTCACAACCCCACCCGATGCTCAGTGTCAGGGTCCGGCCGTCCGAGCCGACCAGCAGCGGCTTGCCGGCCACGGTGCCCTCGTAGACCCTGGTCTCCGGGACCCGGTTCATCCAGGCGTTGATCGCGAACCCGCCACCTAGCAGGGCCATGGCAGCCCCGGCGGTCAGGCGGATCCGTCGTCCGTGTTTCGACATGTGACGGACCGTACCTTGCGTCGTGGGGCCCGCCCCCGGCGGTCGTGGCCATGCTGCACCTCTGACGTCTTCGGCGGTGTCGCGTGAGCCGGGGATCCGGGGAATGTCGTGGTCGGAAGCCGCCGCGATCCGTGGTCCGTTGGCAGGCCGGTGATCCGCGACCGGGCTGTCACCGCCGGGCGTCGGCGGTGGCCGCCTGATCGGCGGCCGATGGTCAGAAGCCCCTGAACACGCCGTCGGCGTCGACGTTCCCGGCGAAGTCGTCGAAGTCCATGTTCGAGATGGACAGGTTGTTCTCGATGCTCCACAACCGCGCGGCGACGACGCGGATGCACCGCCCAGGCCGCTCCCGCAGGTCCACGACGCGGCGGCCGCGGACATCGGCCGCGGCCGCACCGCGTCAGCGAGGCCGACGGCCGGACGGGGCCGCGGGAGCTGGACCGTCCCCCCGGGGTCGGACACCACTGGAGCTCCCACTCCAGTGGCACCCCCTCACGCACCGCCGATGGCGTCGCCCCCGGAACGCCCGACCGGATCCTGGGCAGACGCCCGCCGGACACGGTAGTTCCAGCGCGTGAGTGACCGGACGACGGAGGCGGAGCCGACGGGGTTGGCGCTGTGGACGTAGACCGTTCCGATCCGGAAGGGCCGTCCCTCGAAGGCCGCTTCTTCCAGGAGGGCCACCACGGGCATGACGGTGTCGTCGCCGCCGAGGTCGTGGTCGAGCCAGAGTTCGTCGATGAAGCCGTCGCGGTGCTCCTCCAGGAGCCGGGTGCCTTCGCGGCTGGTGCGGGCGATCCGTGTGGCGCCGGGGAGCGGTCGCAGGTCGTCGATGCCGAGGACGACGGGCGTCGGTGCGGTGGGCGCTTCTTCCATCGGGCCAGTTTCACAGCGGGCGGGCTGGACGGCCACGGGTTATCGGGCCGCTGCCCGGCGGGCGGCCGGGCACACGCCTGGCCCTGGTCGGTCCCGGCCTCCCGCAGCGCTGCCGACGCCGACGAGCGGCCCCAGGTGCACCGTCCGGGCGGCGGCTCGGCACCGACCCAACCGGTGCCGGCCCGCCGGATCCCTGTCAGCGCCGCCGCGATTCGGCCGACATTGCCGAAGCGCACAGCCTGGACAGGCTGTGCCGACCCAAATACAGTGAGTCCCCGGCCCGCAGCGGCAGGAAAGAAAATGGGAGCGTAAGGCGGGGGGGTCTGTGATGCCGTCCTATCCCGCAATTCGATGGGCTTCCCTTTTCGGGAAGCGGCTCACGGGGCCGGCGGGGGCGTATGCACGGAGCGGTCCGAAACGCTCCCGCGGGCGGACGCGGAAACGGCCGGACCGAGTACGCCGAACTCGCGTATGCCGAACTGAGTACGCTCCCCAAGCCCGATATCCGGCGCCGAAGACGCTGTCGGCCGCGGCGCCGGGTTCGACTCGTCCGCTACACCTCAGACAGAAGGAGAGAGGCCATCATGCCTTTGTCGGCAGCCGACCTCGCAAAGCTCGGAGACGCACCGGTCACGATCCAGTCGACGTTCTTCCCGAACGTGTTCCTGCGCATGGACGGAACGGGGGTGACCGCCTCCGCCAACCACGGCGGAGGGACGGTCAACTGTCAGTACGGCACCGGACCCTGGACGGCGTACAGGGTCCGGCCGCAGACCGACGGCTCGTACTCGTTCGAGTCGGCGGCCTTCCCGAACGTGTTCCTGCGCATGGACGGAAACGGCGTCCCCGTCACCATGGCCGGAGGTGGGACGGTCAACTGCCAATACGGCATCGGCCCCTGGGAGAAGTTCAACGCCCGTGCCCAGGCCGACGGTTCGTTCTCCTTCGAGTCGGCGGCGTTCCCGGGTATCTTCCTGAGGATGGTGACCGGCAGCGGGGTGACCTCCGCCACCGGCCCCGGGGGGACGGTGAACTGCCAGGTCAAGGCCAACGGCGGCGAGAACGAGAAATTCTATCTCGACAAGGCCCAGTAGACGGGCTCGCCCGGTGGCCATGCCCCGGATCCTCGCGGAAGAACGCGTGATACCGGGGAGGTGAAATCGCCCGGGTCGGCTTATTGGAGCCGGCCCGGGCGATTTCGTGCGCGGAAATGTCAGGTCGCGAGCGAAACGCATTTCGAACCTCCGGGTGCGCGAGGGGCGCACAGGCACAGAGCGGGTTCATCTGTTCGAGTTCCGTCGGGACTATGGGGCCCCTGGTCCTGGGGAGGAAGGAGGGCATCTGGGCGGGCGTCCCCGGGCAATGGGCCCGGTGAGAGGCGACCGCCCGCCGCCCGGCACGTCACCCGGCCCTGCCGGTGCCGCCGGGCCGAAGGAAGGTTCCCATGCGCAGAAGCGTCCTCCCCCTCGTCTCCTCCGCCCCGCTGGTGTTGGTGCTGTCCCTGCTGGGCGCTCCCGTCCCGGTACAGGCGGCGCCCAGGGCGCCCGCCGGACCGGCCTCGGCCGCTCCGACCAGGGCCATCGGCACGTTCGCGGTCCGTGCCCAGGACTGCGGGCCCTGGGGCTGCCAGTACGCGCTGGCCTACTTCGTCCTGGAGGACCCCGCCGGCTGCTACGCCGTGCCGCCCGCTCCCTCGCCGGTCGGCTCGCGGTGGACGCGGTGGGGGAACGGTACGGACCGGAACGCGCAGCTGTTCACCGACGGCGCGTGTGCCGGGGCGGCCGACGCGGTCCTGGGGGAGAAGTCCACGATCGAGTTCAGCGACGCCCCGTACCACTCGGTCCGCTTCGGCTGAGCGCAGGGGAGACCACCGCCACCGGGACCCTCCGGCGTCCCGGCGACGCCTTCGCCGTCGTCGTGGGCATCAGCGCAGGAGGGTGGCGAGGAGTTCGGCGATGGTGGGGCCGGCGTCGGCGGGGTGACGCAGTTGCTTGCTGGTGACGACGCGGTAGTGGTTGGTGCGGCCGCGGCGTTCGTGGCTGAGGTATCCGGCCTGTTCGAGGTCGGCGATGATGCGTTGGACGGCGCGTTCGGTGAGCAGGCAGCTGGTGGCGATGTCGCGCACGCGGATGCCGGGGTCGCGGGCGATCTGGACCAGCACGCGGGCGTGGTTGGTCAGGAAGGTCCATTGACGTTCGGGCGTCGTGCTGTTGTCCATCCCTCCACGATAGGACTCCTGTTTCACGACTGCTGATACACGACAGAAGATTCGTGCAATGGTTGACATGTCTGATGGACGGGCGAAGACTGGAACAGCCGCACTCCGCAGTGCCTCCGCCGCGGATCCGACGGCGGTACTGCTTCTGGAGATGGTTCCAATGGACCCGATGAGCAGGCACGGGCTGGAACGGCTGAGGTCCCGGCTGGTCGACTGCCTGGGGCCGCCCCGCGAGGGCGGTCGGGACTCCCGCACCTGCGGGGAGCCGCTGTGCCGGCAGGTGCGCCACGCCGTCACCGGCGTCGACGCCTACCTGACGGCCCTCGAAGAGGGCAGCAGCACCGCGTCGGGGCTTCACGAGCGGGCCCTCGACCTGTGGCAGGACCTCGAACGCATCGCGTCCGCCCGGCCCGGGCGGGCCGCCGTCGACGGAGGGTCCGGCGTGCCCGCACGGCGCGGCTCCCGGCCCGAGGAGTGGGCCGTGCCGCCCTGCCTGAAGGCGGAGACCGTCCGGGTCGGTGACGCCCTCGTGTGCTTCTTCACCGGGGACATGGTCCTGGACGGCGAGCCCGTCGCCGCCCGGGCACTCGATGCCGCGCTCGTCCGGCGTCCCGCCCTGCTCGCGGTCGACCTGGCGGGTGTGGAGCTGTTCACCTGCACCGGTCTCAACCTGCTCCTCGTCGCCCGTCGGCGCGCGCTCGACATCGGCATCCCCGTGGTGCTGGTCGCCCCCTCCGGGCGGACGCTGCGGGTGCTGGAGCTCACCGGGACCGCCGCGCTGTTCCCCGTCCACCCCACCGTCGAGGACGCCCTGCGGCACCGCCCGCTTCCCGCCCCGCGCCCCGACGGAGGGTGACCATCCGGGCGGGACGGTTGAGCCGGCAGCCGGGACACCCGACCGGCGGCCGGTCCAACCGTCCCGCCGGCGCCCGCCGTCCCGATCGTCATCCGCTACGGCGGGCGTGTAGCCGTGGCCGAACCGGGCAGGCGTCGGACATGGACCAGGACATGGACGATGGGCAGTCGACCGACGCGAGCCCCGGGCGGCGTGGCCGTTCACGGTCACCGGAGCCGGGGGAGTCCGGATCCGCCCCGGCCCGGCGCGCTACACCGTACGCGGTGGCCGCACCGCGGCGAACGTACCGACGTGAGGAGGCCGGCATGGACCGCTTCGGGCACGTGCTGCTGCCCGGGCCGAACGGCACGACCGGCCCGGGCGGAGCGCCACCACCCATCGAGGTCCCGGGTACGGAGGAGACCAGACGGCTCGCGTTCTCCGGTCGCGAGGGCGCCGTGCAAGCGGGCCTTGAACTCACCCGGGAGGCGCTGCGGTCCTGGTCCTGGCTGCCCACCGCGGACGAGGAACGACTGGCGGTCGCCGAGGACCTCCTGCTGATGGTCGCCGAACTGGTCGCCAATGCCTGTCTGCACACCTCCGGTGGGCCGGGCGAACTGCGGCTGAGGTGGGACGGGCGCCGTCTGCGGGCGGAGGTCACGGACACCAGCCCGGTGCCGCCCGAGCTGCGCCCGCACGCCGACCCGGGCCGTCCGGGCCGACACGGCCTGCGCGTGGTGGACCGACTCGCGCGGTCCTGGGGCTGTACCCCCGAGGGTGGCGGAAAGCTGGTCTGGCTGGAGGTCGCGCTCCCGCCGGGCCCGCCGAACCGCCGCGAACGCCGGATCTGAGGGCTGGAGCCGGGGTCCTTCCCGACCGGGCCCGGTCCACGGTGGTCCGTGACCAGCCGAAGCCGGGCAGGAGAACAGCCGGAACGCGCGTCGGAAGCCGATTCCCGGGTAGAAGGCGAAGTGGTGGCCGTGATTGTTCCGGCCGCTTCGAGCACCTGGACGGTGCCACCGGGACCGCGCTTGAAAAAGCCGGGCACAGGTCCTGGGGAAGAAGTCCGCGATGCGCGGTACCAGCCCGCACGCGTCGTCGGGCGTTCACCCTGATGTGCTGGAGAACTCAAGTGTCCATCCGCATGGAAACCACCGACCGCCGATCCGCGCCCCCGAGCCTGCCGCCCGATCTGCCACCAAGACCGACCGCGGCCGAACTCCGCCGCATGGGGAAGTCCGAGGCGCGGGAGCTGAGCGACGCGCTGTTCGAGCGGCTGGCCGGGCTGGCCCGCGAGAGCCGCGCCTACAGCTACGTCCGCGGCACGATCATCGAGCTCAACATGCCGCTGGTGCGCTTCATCGCCGCCCGCTACCGGCACCGGGCCGAGGACATGGAGGACATCCTCCAGGTCGGCACGATCGGCCTGATCAAGGCCGTCGACGGCTACGACCCGCGGCGCGGCGTCGAGTTCGTCACCTACGCGATCCCCACCATCACCGGCGAGATCAAGCGGTTCTTCCGCGACACCTCCTGGCCGGTGCGCGTCCCGCGCGGCATGCAGGAGCTCTACCTCGCCGTCGCCCGCGACTCCGACCGCCTGGAGCAGGAACTCGGCCGGCTGCCACGGCCCGAGGAGATCGCCGAGGACCTGCACCTCACCGTCGAACAGGCCACCGAGGGACTCCTGGCGGGCCGGGCCTGCCGCCCCAACTCCCTGGACGCACTGCGTGACCAGGACACCGACGAGACCGGCAGCGCCCTGCTCGACCGGCTCGGCGACTGCGACCCCGGCATCGAACTCGCCGACTTCCGCACCGCCGTCCGCCCACTGCTGGCCCGCCTGCCGGAGCGCGAGCAGACCGTCCTCAAGCTGCGCTTCTGGGACGGCTGCACCCAGTCCCGGATAGCGGAGCGAATCGGCGTCTCCCAGATGCACGTCTCCCGGCTGCTCAGTGCCACCCTCGCCCTGCTGCGCGAGCAGTTGGACGACCTGGACGCCGACGGCTGGGCCGACGGACCGGGGCCGGAGGGAGCCGGCTGAAGCGGTCCGGCGCGAGGCCGTGGGGGAGTTCCCGAGGAGCCAAATCCCGTGGCCTCTCCCGGCCATCCGCGTGGCGGAGGCCCTTGTCGCCCCGGGAGCACAGATCTTCGTCTACGAGTTCTCCCGACGTCCTGGACGGCTGGGCACCTGCCACATGGCGGAGATCGGCCTGGTCTTCGGAGCCACCGACCCGCTCCTCGGGGCGCCTCCGAAGGAGCCGTCCGGCCGGATGCTCGCCGCATGGCTCGCCTTCGCCCGCGAGGGACGGCCGAACCCGGGGGCGGGACGACCGGTGCGGGGTCTCAGATCCCCGCGCCGCGGATGTCCGCGTGCACCCGGGCCGCCAGATCGGCGAGTTCGTCGGCGTCCCGCGCGTTCGTCTGGAGGTCGAGCAGCACCTCGTCAGCCCCCGCGGCCGCGTAGCCGGCCGTGTCCTGGACGATCTGCTCGACCGTGCCGACGAAGGGCTTCCGCTCGGCATCGCGGACCGGGGCCTCGGTGATCCGGACGTTCGCCCTCGCGCAGACCTGGATCGCGCCCGCATCGCGGCCGTACAACGCGGCCCGCTCGCCGATCTCACGCCGCAGGACGGCCAGTTGCCCGGGGGTCATGCCCGTCGGCAGCCAGCCGTCGGCGCGGCGGGCGACCCGGTCCAGGGCATTGCCGCCGGACGCCGCCAGGTAGACGGGCACGGGGCGTACGGGCTTCGGCCCGACCTCCGCCTCGTCGATCAGGGCGTGCGTGCCCCGGTACGACACGGGGTCGGGGCCCCACACCGCCGCGCAGACGTCCAGCAGTTCGTCCAGCACGGCTCCGCGCTCCTCGAAGGGAGCGTGCCCGGCGGCCGCGTGCTCGTCCAGCGACCAGCCCGTCCCCAGCCCCGCGACCACGCGGCCGCCGCTCGCCGCGTCCAGCGTCGCGAGGGCGCGGGCCAGCTGGAAAGGCCCGTGCAGGGGAGCGACCAGGACGCTGCTGCCGAGCCGGGCCCGCTCCGTCGCCGCGGCGGCGAGCGAGAGCACCACCAGCGGATGGGCGACCGACCGGTAGGAGTCCGGCCAGGCCAGCCCCGGCACGTCGTACAGGCCCTGCCGCGGCCGCTCGGGGACCAGCACCCGCTCGAAGACCCACAGACTGTCGTAGCCGATCCGCTCCGCTGCCCGTGCCACCGCCGCCGGAGCACGTGCGAGGTCGTACCACTTCATCTGCGGCAGCCCGAGTCCCAAGCGAATGGCCATGGCTCGATCCTGGCTTCCCGCGCTCCCGGCCGCAGCCGTTGTACCCCCGTCCGCACGACGCGCGCCGGTCAGGGCGCGCGCGGTTCAGCTGCCTGCTGCCGGGGCGCGAGGTCCGAACGGGCCGCCTTCCGGCGGGGCCGGGTCCGGAGGGGAGGCTTCGAGTACTGCCCGGGCGTCGGTGAGGGCGGCCTCCAGCTGGTCGCGGAGGGGCTCGGGGAGGCTGGCGGGGCCGAGTGCGCAGGCGGCGAGGGCCTGTGCGAGTTCGGTTGTCCGGCGGGGTTCGAGACGGTCGCGTCTGTGCCCCGGCAGGCGGCGACGATGAGCGGCGGGTTCGGCCGACAGCGCCGTAGCTCTCAGTCCCGCCAGCGGGGAGCCTCGTCGTCCGGGGTGTCAGGGCTGGCGAAGTGGAAGGGGACCGACAGGTGCCCGGCCAGGGCCCGGCCCGCGTGTTCGGCGGCCGCGGCGCACACGAGCTGTCCGCTGCCGACCCCTTCCCCGTCCAGGTAGCGCCTGGCCGTGGTGGAGTAGACGGTGGCCAACGGGTGCTCCTGCGCCGGGTCCTCGGTGATCGCCAGCAGGACCGTGAACCAGTCGTGGACGGTGTCGCCGTCCCAGACCGCCTCGATCGCCACGACGCGGCCGGGGCAGCCGGCGGCACGGAATGCCAGGGACTCCAGGTCGAGGGGGCTGTCGGGGCTCCGGGCGATCCGGTCGCCGTGGTGGGTGTAGCGGTCGTTGACGATGTCCTGTGCGATGCGGATGCCGATGCCGGAGGGGACGCGGCCGACATCGACGACGGTCCGCAGCGCGTGGAAGAGGGAGTCCTGGAGGACGTACCCGTCGATCTCGTCGCGGATCCCCGCGGGCAGGCTCTCCCACCATGCGGCCCGCGCCGCCTCGTCCATCTCCACCGGTTCCTCCCCCGCCTCGCTGCGGCCCTTCCCGACAGGGCAGTGCGCCACGGTACCCGAGGTGGTACGAACGAGCGCCCGATTTTTCCTGTCCACCCCCGACGCGCCCTCGCTCCGTGCCCGACGACCCCGGTCCCACCTGTGTGATCGGGATACCCGAGCCCGGCGGCGAGGACCTGCTCTTCCGAGCCTGGCACCTATGGGAGACCGAGGGGCACGCGGCTGGCGGCGCACCAACCGGCTACGCGCCGAGTGCGCCACACCCGGGACGATCACGATCAGCGGGAGGGGGGCTCCCGCCGCGACAGCGCCACCTTTCGGCGCCCTCGGTCGATGTCGGTGACGACGACCAGGACTTCGTCGCCGACTCCTACGACCTCCTGCGGCGTCCGCACGGGTGTCCGTGCGAGCTCCTTGAGGTGGATCAGCCCCTCGACCCCGTCAGCGACCTGGACGAAGGCGCCGAACGGGATCAGCCGGGTGACCCTTCCGCGCAGTGTCCGGCCCGCGGCGACTCCGTCGGCGAAGTCCTGGAAGGGGTCCGGCCGCGTAGCCCGCAAGGACAGCCTGGCCTCCCCGTTCGTGGTGTCGAAGTGGAGGAACCCGCACGAGACGCGCTCGCCGACCCGGACGATGTCCGAGGCCGTTTCGAAGTGACACCAGGACAGTTCGGGGATCGTGACGAACCCGACCCCCGGGAAGACCGGATGGCCGGGCCCGTCGTCCAGCGCCACGAGCACGCCGAACAACTCGATCGACGCGACCGTGCCGGCGAGGATCTGGCCTGGGGCGAGCCGCTTCAGAAAGGCCCACAGCTCCGGGTTCCCGGTGGCTGCCATGGACAGCCGTACGCGGCCCGCGGGCGGGTCGACGGCGATGACCTCGGCGGTGATCCGCTGACCGACCTCCACACCCTCGCTCCGAGGCCGCCCCCAGGGCAGGTCCAAGGAGCCGACGAACCCCAGCGGTCTCGCCGGGAACCCGTCCAACGTCACCGCCACCCCGGAGCGGGTGACCTCTGACGCGACCCCACCACACAGGTCGCCGACGCGGATCGCTGACAGAAAGCTCCGTACGGCGCGGTCCTCCGGTACTTCGTGCATTCCGGAAAGCCTTTCACGAAGGGAGGGGCGGGTTGCCAGGAGGCGGGTGTCGGACTCGGTTCGGGCGGGAACGTGCTGGTCCGCCTGCGGGTTGATGCCCCTGCTCGGGGCAGCACGACCGCCGAAGGTTCAACCACCATGGAAGCGCAGGCCGACGGACTCTGGAGAGCGGGGGGAGGGTTGCGCCGGTGTCGCTCCGATGTTCCTCACCCCCCGAGACAAGACTGTCGGCGCGGCGGCGGAACGTCGCCGTCAGGGGGTGTTCCTAGACTCTGGCCCATGGGACTTTCGATATCAGTGGGACTCCTCTACGACCAGGCTCGCACCGATGCGGAAGGTCTCGACCATCACCGGGCGGCCTTCGCCCGCCTCGGCCGGGCGCTCGTGGAGGAGGGGGTCAGCTGGCACGAGCCGGAGATCACCGATCCGCCTCGTGCCCGTACCTTCTCCGGTGGTTTTCCCTACGGGTACCTGACCCAGCTGCGCCGCATCCTGGTGCTCGTGAACCTCGGCGAACCTGTCACGTCGGCTCTGGAGGTCAGCGGGCGCCAGTTCGACCGCGATTGCGAGAAGATCCAGGATGAGACGTCGAGGCTGGCCTCCCATCTGCTCTGTCACTCCGACAGCTCCGGCTACTACGTGCCGGTCGAGTTCGAGGATCCGCTCTTCCTCCCTGACGAGGCGGCAGTCGAGGGCGCCGGAATCGTCGGCTCCAGTCAGCGCCTGCTGGCTGAACTGTCGGACCTGGCGCCGTCGATCGGCATCAACCTCGACGACGAGAGCGTTCCCTCCGGTTCGGGGGAAGCTCGGGATCTCGCGGTGGACGGACCGTTCGCGACGGAGCGCTTCACCTGGTACCAGCTCTATCGGGCGTGCCTGGCAAGCATCAAGGGCGGCCACGCCATCGTGTTCCACTGACTCATCCCCGGCGGGCCCCTTGGGGTTGGGGGTCTCGGCGGGGGCACCCCGCCCCGAAGGCGGGGCGGGGTGGGTGCGGTCAGTGGGCGAGGATGCGCAGGGTGGAGTTGACGGTGAGGTAGAAGGTGTGGGTGTCGGGGCCGAGGGCCAGGGCGGTGACCCAGTTGAGGCCGGTGATCTCCTCGGCGGGGACGAGGATGTTGGTCGCGGTGTCCAGGGCGAGGACCGAGGCCTTGCTGTCGCCGCTGGTGAGGTCCTGCAGGACCAGGTAGAGCCGGGTGCCGTCGGCGGACACCGAGGGGTTCTGCAGCCACTGGCCCGGGGCGAGGTCGAGGGTGGTGAGGGTGTCGGTGGCGAGGTCTACGGCGTAGCCGGTGCCGTTGTTGCCCACGCCGTAGAGGCGGGTGGCGTCCGGGGAGAGGGCCAGGCTGGGGACGGAGCCGATCGGGGCGGCGGTGGTTCCGGTGACGGTCGGGGTCGTGGTGCTGGTGTCCAGGCGGACCAGGTTCTCGTCGGTGGCGGTGTACGCGGTGTCGCCGTTCGGGGACGTGACGATCGAGCCGAGGTAGTGGCCGGGGACCGGGACGGCGGTGGTGTAGGCCTGCTGCTGCGGAGAGAAGGACAGGACCCGGGCGCCCGGCTCGGCCGGGCGGTGGTAGCGGGCCGGTCCGTCCTGGCCGACGTAGACGGTGGCGCCGTCGGGGCTGACGGCCAGGGAGGTGAGGGCGCCGGGGAAGGTGCCGTCGGGTCGCGGCTGGTTGGGTGCCTCGGTGCTGGAGACGACGGTGTCGGTGGCCGTGTCGATGGCGCCCAGGCTGGACAGTGGTGCCTTGCGGGCGGTGGAGAAGAGCACGTAGACGCGCGAGCCGTCGGGGCTGACGGCCAGCGGGCCCGGGCCGGCGCCGAGACCGGTGGACAGTGTCACCACCGCGGTGATGGCGCCGCTCTGGGTGTCGACCACCTTCACCTTGGCGCCCTTGGTGGTGTCCTTCACCGCGACGTAGGCCTTGTGCCCGTCCGGGCTGACGGCCACCGAGGCGGGGGACGAGTCCAGTTCGACGGTCTGCGGGACGCCCGGGACCGGCCCGCCGGACGTGCCGGTACCGGTGGCGGCGCCGGCGGAGCCGGACCCGGTGAGCAGCAGTGCCCCCGCCACCGCCAGGGACCCTAACCAGCGGGCCGTCGAGACAAGCGAGTTCATGGGTAACCCTCCCCTTCGTACACCGCGGGTCCCCGCGGTGGAAGGAAAACGCTACGGGACGAAGCCGGTCCGGGGTGCGGCTTCACCCGGGAGGTGACGGCCGCAGGGGGAAGTGGCAGGCGGCCAGGTGGTCGTCGGGGCCGTAGGCGGTCAGCGGTGGCTCGACCTCGGCGCAGATCTGCTGCGCCGCCGCGCAGCGGGTGCGGAAGCGGCAGCCGGACGGCGGGTCGATCGCGGAGGGGAGTTCCCCGGCGACGCCCCGGTTGCTCCTGGCCCGTTCCACCGCGGGGTCGGCGACGGGGACGGTGTCGAGCAGGCCGCGGGTGTAGTGGTGCACCGGGCTGGCGTACACCGACGGCGCGGGGCCGATCTCCACCAGCTTGCCGAGGTACATCACGCCGATCCGGTCGGACAGGTAGCGGACCACGGACAGGTCGTGCGAGATGAACAGGTACGACAGGCCGAGTTCGCCCTGGAGGTCGCGCATCAGGTTGAGCACCTGGGACTGGATCGACACGTCGAGGGCCGAGACGGGCTCGTCGGCGACGATGAGCCGGGGGCTGAGGGCCAAGGCGCGGGCCAGTCCGATGCGTTGGCGCTGGCCGCCGGAGAACTCGTGCGGGTAGCGTTCGAGGGCGGTGAGCGGCAGGCCGACCAGGTCGAAGATCTGCCGGATCCGCCGGTCGCGCTCGGCCGGGCCGTCGACCCGGTGGATGTCGAGCGGTTCGCGCATGATCGAGTGGACCGGCATCCGCGGGTTCATGGCCGCGTAGGAGTCCTGGAACATCAGCTGGACGTCGCGGCGCAGCCGGCGCCGCTCGGCCCGTGGCACCAGGGCGAGGTCGCGGCCCTGGAACACCATGCTGCCGCTGCTGGGCCGTTCCAGGCCGACGATGAGTTTGCCGACGGTGGTCTTGCCGCAGCCGGACTCGCCGACCAGGCCGAGCGTCTCTCCCCGGCGGACGGTCAGGGAGAGGTCGGCGACGGCGCTGACGGCGCCGACGGTCCGGCGCAGGACCAGGCCGTTGGTGACCGGGTACTGCTTGACCAGGTGCTCGACGCGCAGCAGCGGTTCGGTCGCCGGGCCGTCGGCCGCTGCCGTCACCTCGTCGGTCACCGCCGGAGCCTGTACAGCCGCCGTCCGTGCTGTGGACCGGACGCCCGATCCGGCCTCGCCGACCGGGAAGTAGCACGCGTAGCGGTGCTCCGGGACCTCCCCGGACAGCGGCGGCTCCTGCGCGTGGCACTGCTCGGTGGCGTAGCGGCAGCGCGCGGCGAAGCGGCAGCCGGGCGGGGGAGTGGTCAGGTCCGGTGGCAGGCCGGGGATCGAGTAGAGCCGGCCGCCGGAGCGGGCGGAGCGTTCCGGCAGCGAGGCGAACAGCGCCTCGGTGTACGGGTGGCGGGGGTTGCCGTAGAGCGCCTCGGTGCCGGTGGTCTCGACGACCTTCCCGGCGTACATGACGGCGATCCGGTCGGCCCGTCCGGCGATGACGCCGAGGTCGTGGGTGACCAGGATGACGGCCATGCCGAGCTGCTGCTTGAGGTGGTCGATGAGTTCGAGGATCTGCTTCTGGACGGTGACGTCGAGGGCGGTGGTCGGCTCGTCGGCGATGAGCAGTTTGGGTTCGTTGGCCAGGGCCATGGCGATCATGGCCCGTTGGCGCATGCCGCCGGACAGTTCGTGCGGGTAGACCAGGGCCCGCCGGGCGGGGCTGGGCATGCCGACCAGGGACAGCACCTCGACGGCGCGTTCGTGCGCCTCCCTGCGGGAGGCCCGACGGTGGATGCGGACGGACTCGGAGATCTGCCGGCCGATGGTCATGGTCGGGTTGAGCGAGGTGGTCGGGTCCTGGAAGATCATCCCGATGTCGTTGCCGCGCACCCGGTCCATCGTCCCGGGTTCGAGCGCGAGCAGGTCGCGGCCGTCGAGCAGGACGCTGCCGCCGACGACGCTGCCGCCGTTCGGCAGCAGCTGCATGATCGACATGGCGGTCATGGTCTTGCCGCAGCCCGACTCGCCGACGATGCCGAGGGTCTCGCCCGCGTCCACCGCGAGGTCGACGCCGTCCAGGGCCCGCACCACCGAGTGCTTCAGCCGGATCTCGGTGCGCAGGCCGGTCACTTCGAGGAGCGCCACTGCCGGAACCTCCGTCGGTTCACCGTTTCCGCAGGCGGGTTTCGAAGGCGTCGCGCAGGGCGTCGCCGATCACGTTGAAGCAGAGGATGAGCAGGATGATCACGGCGGCGGGCGGGTAGATCATCCACCAGTAGCCCTGGCCGGCGTAGTTGGTGCCGACGTCGAGCATGCCGCCCAGGTCGTTGTCGGGGGCCTGGAGGCCCAGGCCGATGTAGCTGAGGGTGGAGAGGGCGAAGACCGCGTCGGCGATCGAGAACGTGGTGTTGACGATCGTGGTCCCGATGGTGTTGGGCAGGATGTGCTTCAGCACGATCCGCCCGCCGCCCGCGCCCATCATCCGGGACGCGGCGACGTAGTCCCGGACCTTGATCGCCAGGGCCTCGCCGCGGACCAGGCGGGTGATGCCGAACCAGGAGGTCAGGCCGACCTCCAGGATCAGCATCGTCTTGCTCTTCCCGTAGACGCTGCTGAGGTAGATCAGCAGGAAGATCAGCGGGAAGGACATGAAGGAGTCGATTACCCGCATCATCAGCGCGTCGACCCAGCCGCCCAGGTAGCCCGCGACGGCGCCGTACAGCGCGCCGATGACGGCGGCGATCAGGCCGGCGGCGAGGCCGATCTCCAGGCTGGTCTGCCCGCCGGCCATCACCTTGCCGAGCTCGTCGATGCCGTCGTTGTCGGTGCCGAGCGGGTGCCCGGCGCCCGGCGGCAGGGTGACGGCGGAGAGGTTCACCACCGAGGTGTCGGCGTGGTAGAACAGCGGGCCGAGGAAGCAGAACGCGGTGATCGCGACCAGGACGGCGACGGCGACCAGGGCGAGCCGGTTCTCGGCGAAGACCTCCGCGCCGCGCCGGAGCATCGAGCGGGGCCGCCCGGCGGGCTCCCCGCCGGGGGCGTCGAGCCGGCCGGGCGTCGTACCGGGTCGGGGCCCGGGCCGGGGGTTGGGCGTCGTGCCGGGTGTCGGGGCCATCAGGTGAGCCTCACTCGGGGGTCCAGCACGGCGTAGCCGAGGTCGGCCAGCAGCGAACCGACCACGGTGGCCACCGCGGTGAGCAGGGTGGCGGCCAGGGTGATGCCGTAGTCGCTCTGCAGCGCGGCGCGGGTGGTCAGCAGGCCGATGCCCTGGATGTTGAAGACGTACTCGACGATCAGCGCGCCGCCGACCAGCGCGGGCATCGAGAGGCCGACCAGGGTGACCATCGGGATCAGGGCGTTGCGCAGGACGTGGCCGTACAGGGTGCGGCGCCGGGAGGCGCCCTTGGCCTGGGCGGACCGGACGTAGTCCTGGGTGATCTGGTCCAGCACCCCGGAGCGCATGTAGCGGCTGTAGCCGGCCACGGTGGTGACGGTCAGGGTCAGGACGGGCAGGCAGACGGCCCCGGGGTGGGTCAGCGCCTCACCGAAGGTGGCCACCTGGTCGTGCACCGAGACCCACTTCAGGTCGTCCTCGAACCACTGCTGGATCAGGAAGCCGATGAAGAAGGTCGGCACCCCGTAGGCGATGAAGGAGAACACCGTGAAGGCGTGGTCCAGCGCGCTGTTGCGGCGGGTGGCCTGGAGCAGGCCCGCCGGTACCGCGATCAGCAGGGCGATCAGCAGCGAGGCGCCGACGATGTAGGCGGAGGCGCCGAGGGCGTTGAACAGCAGGTCGGAGATGGGGCGCTGCTGGATGTAGTCGAAGCCGAGGTCGCCGTGGAGCAGGCCGTCCAGCCAGGTCCAGTACTGCACGTAGACGGGGCGGTCCAGGCCCATCTGGTGGGTCAGGTGGGCGATGGTGGCCGGGGTGGCGTGGGAGCCGAGGATCGCCCGGACCGGGCCGCCCGGCATGAGCTGCATCAGGCCGAAGGAGATGACCGTGACCATCAGCACCGTCACGAGGGCCTGGAACAGCCGACGGATCAGGTAGGCCGTCACCGCCGCCCCCCGAGGGGGGCCGCGGCGCGCTCACGGGTGGCCGTCATTTCGTGTAGTACCAGTACTCCGGCTCGTAGCCCTGGAAGGGGTCGCCGGCGTCGACGTGCAGCTTCCTGGTGACCTCGCTGACCGTGAGCGTGTTGGGGGTGTAGATCACCGGCTGGTCGCCCGCGATGTAGTCCTCGTAGGCGTACAGGTCGTTGACGTCGCTGCCGGTGGTGGTCTTGACGATCAGCTGGTCCAGCTTCGGGTCGGAGAAGCTCCAGACGTTCGGCCCGGCGCCGGTGGCGAACAGCGCGTCGCCGGGCGGGTAGTAGTCGGGGGCGAAGACCCAGCCGCCGTAGAGCAGGGCCTGCCACTGGCATCCGGCCGGCTGGGCGGCGGTGCAGGCCACGCCCTCGTTGCCGATGGTGTTCTGGGTCTGGCTGACGACGGTGATGCCGATGCCCGCCTTGGCCGCGTCCGAGCGCATGTCCGCCGCCATGGTGTCCAGGGCGGCCTGGCCGGAGGGGTAGTTCATGGTGAACGCGGCCTTGGTGCCCGCCGCGATGCCGGCCCCGCACTGGTCGGGGCCGGTGCCCGGGTTGGTGCAGGTGGCCGGGGTGCTGTCGGTGTTCCAGCCGTGGCCGCGCAGCAGCTGTTTGGCGGCCGCCGGGTCGTAGGTGGCCTTCTCGGACTGGCTCTTGGGGGAGAGCGGGTTGCCGGCCGGGAGGCTGGGCACGGCGCCGGTGCTCGGGTAGCCCCAGCCCTTCCAGATGCCGTTGATGATGCCCTGCTGGTCCACGGTGTCCTGGACGGCCTTGGTGAAGTAGGGCTGCCTGAACAGCGGTCCCACGTCCGGGTTGGCGAAGTTGATCTGGTAGTACGAGATCTCGTCCAGGTAGGTCGGGGCCGGGATGTAGTAGCCCGCGCCGCTCAGCGGGTTGCCGGCGTCCGGGTTCTTGGCGTTGAAGGTCGGGGAGTCCTCGGCCGGCAGGTAGCCGACGTCGATGGCGTTGGCGCCGCCGCTGCCGGCCTTGAGGTCCGCGTACTCGGTGGTGTCCGAGGTGTACGGGACGAAGTCCACCTCGTCGAGGTAGGGCTTCTGCGGTCCCGAGTAGGCGGTGTTCGGCACGATCGCGTACGCGCCGGAGGTGCCGTTGTAGGTCTTGAGCTTCCACGGGCCGTCGACCACCGACCACAGCGGGCTGCCCGCGAAGTCGCCGCCCTTGGTCGACTGCGCGCTGAGGTAGGCGTAGTCGGCGGCGCAGTCGGTCATGGCGGCGTCCGAGCCGAACGCGTCGTTCGCGCAACCGCCCTTCTGGCCGGGGCCGGTGAGGTCCCAGGCGAGCGGCATCGGGGTGATCTGGCTGAGCTCGTCGTCGGTGAACCAGGTCTGGCTGACCGGGGTGTCGAGGGTCAGCGTCAGCGTCTGGCCGGAGGCGGTCGCCGAGGCCACGTTGTCCGGGAAGTACTTGGCGCCGATCGCCGGGTTCGGCGGGGTGTAGTAGCCGCTGTTGGACGTCTCGGCCTTGGCCATGTTGATCCAGAACAGCACGTCCTGGGCGGTGACGTCCTCGCCGTTCGACCACTTCCACGGTTTGACCTGGATGGTGACGGTCTTCCCGTCCGGGCTCCAGGCGGGCGCCTCGCCGAGGGACACCTCCGGGTCCAGGGCGACCTTGTCGTTCAGCCCCCAGTAGTACAGGGGGCGGTAGAACAGCTCCTGGAACTGGCTGGTGTTCACCGTGCTGACCTGGGCCGCGGAGTCGAACGGCCAGATGGCGTCCGGGAAGGTGGAGGGCGCCTCGGCGACCCGCACCACGCCGCCCTGGACCGGGGCCCCGACCGGCCCCGGGCTGCTGCCGCTGCCGCCCCCGCCGCCGCTGCCGCTGGTGCAGGCCGCGGCGGTCGCCACGACCGTGACCAGCGCCACCACTTGTGCGAGTCTGCGCGCTCCTGTGGACTTCGTCATCCTGGGCATGCCCCTCTCACCCCACGTGAACACCAGCGAGTGCTTTCCTTGCGCGATCCGACGGTTCGCCGACGCGGGCATGGCGGTGCCGGGACCGGGCAAGCGTGAGCGGCTTTCCCGACGCCGGGAAGGCACCGGCGTCCGTGGGCTTCGGCCGCGTGCTGCTGGCCCTGCCCCGCCGGGTGCTAACAGTTAGACGGATTTCGCGGAGACTGAGAAGACCCGGGAAGGGCTGCGGTTCGTCAAGTTTCCATCAAGGAGCGGATCTTGGGACCGTACGGGCTGCTGCCCCCTTCCGGGCCCGGTGTGCGCGGAGGCCGGCCCGGAGCTTCCCGCCGCGCGGAGGTGGGAGAACCCGGCGAGGGCCCCGCCGAGCAGGCGGGGCCCTCGCCGTACCGGGGCGGAAGCCCCTCGCGGTGGTGCGGTCAGTTGCCGCCGTGGACCAGGTTGAGGGAGAAGCCGTCGCCGGTGGGGACGGACGGCGTCCGGACCGTCGTCACCCCGGTGGCGGCGTCGTGGTACCAGCCCGAGCCGGCCGCGTCGAGCGCGGCCGCCGAGTCCCGCCGGGGCAGCGGGCCCGCGTCGGTGGCCACCAGGCGCGGCGCGGGGCGGCCGTGCACGGTGAGGCGGTACGAGCGCTCGGCCGGCTTGCCGGCGTAGTCGCCGTCACTGGCGCCGATGCGGATGTTGGTGACGGCGCGGCCGGTGTGCACGTCGACCTGCTGGGTGGCCGAGGAGCCGGCGGTGTACTGCCGGGTGACGCCGTCGTCCTCGTACAGGGTGTAGGAGGAGTCGCCCGAGGCCTTCGGGTAGAGGTCGTAGTCGAGTTCGGAGCGGTCGCGGTTCTCCCAGGACAGCGTGCCCTTGGGCCACATCGGGACGATCGCGCCGCCGCGGACGAACAGCGGCAGGGTGTCGAGCGGGGCGGAGTAGCCGTTGACCGTGGTCGGGCCCTGGTAGGTGCGGCCGGTCCAGTAGTCGGTCCAGGTGCCCTCGGGCAGGTAGATGCCGTCGCGCACGGCGGTGTCCGAGTAGACCGGCGCGACCAGGAGGTCGGGCCCGGCCAGGAACTCGTACGTCGCGTTCGGGCCGAGGGTGTTCGGGTCGTGCGGGTACTCCAGGGCGAGCGGGCGGACCGCGCCGACGCCGGTGCGGGCGGCCTCCGCGGAGAGGGTGTACATGTACGGCAGCAGCCGTTCCTTGAGTTGCAGGTACTTGCGGTTGATCGAGGTGTACGGCTCGCCGTCCAGCCAGGGCTGCTGGTCCCGTTGCTGTGTGCCCGTCATGTCCCGGGCCCAGCCGTCCATGGTCATGATCGCCGGGAGGAAGGCCTTCCACTGCAGGTCGCGGGTGTACATCGCGGGGTCCCGGCGGTAGATCGAGCCGACGTCGCCGGTGTTGTAGGCGATGCCGGACATGGTGGCGCCGGCGTAGGTCGGGATCTGCCAGCGGATGTAGTCCCAGGACAGGCTCTGGTCACCGCTCCACAGCACGCCGCAGCGCTGCGCGCCGGCCCAGGAGACCGGCAGCCAGACGAAGCCGCGGGCGTCGCTGCCGTCCTCGATGCCGGCCTTGGCCTGGTCGCAGGCGTTCAGCGCGAAGTCGTAGCCGTTGCCGACCCAGGCCACGTCGAGCTTGCGCACCCGTACGCCGGCCTTGACCTCCTCGGCCTGGTCGGGCAGGCCGTTCTGGGTCCACAGACCGAGCTGGGCGTGGTCCCTGCGCAGGCCCGTGCCGGTCTGCGCGAGGTTCTCGTAGCCGCAGCCGTAGCCGTCGTTGACCAGCATCCAGCCCAGCGGCATCTGGTGGTCCACGTAGCCGTCGGCGACCTTCAGCGCGTCCGGGGTGTGGCGCTCGCCGCGGTTGGCGTTGTGGAGGTAGCAGTCGGCGTCGCCGGGCTCCAGCCCGTAGACCGGCGGCATGAAGGGCTTGCCGACCAGGTCGGTGTACCGGCCGATCACCGCCTTGACGTCGCCGGTGAAGTAGTAGGCGTCCAGGCGGCGTTCCTGCTGCCCGGTGCGGACGGGCGAGCCGAAGTCGTAGATCCCGGGCGTGAAGGTGTTGCGGAAGACGCCGTAGCCGGCGGTGGAGACGTAGAACGGCTGGGAGTTGTTCCAGCCGCCCTCGTTCCAGTCGGTGCCGTTGGCGACGTGGACGGTCCGGTCGCGGTGGGAGAAGGAGCCGTTCTGCTCGCCGCCGCCGAAGAACTGCTCGTCCGCGCCGCGCTCCAGGCTCTGCCGCAGTCCGCCGGTGCTCCAGCGCAGCGGGGCGCTCTCCTGCCAGAGGGCGGTGCGGTCGTCGGCCTTGTACAGGCCGAACCGCAGCGGGTGCTTGTAGACCCGCAGGACCAGGCCCTTGGAGCGGATGCCGTAGTACGCGCCGGCGTCGAAGGTGCTGGTGTCGCGCTGCGGCTCGGGCTGCTTGCGGACGATCGTGCTGCCCGCCGGATCGGTGAGGACGCCGTCCGGGGCGGCGCGCAGGCGCAGCTGGTCGTCGGCGAGGAAGTCGACCCGGGCCTTCAGGGTGCCCGCGGCGATGTCGTAGCTGCCCTGGGAGCCGCCGAAGCCGGTCAGGTCGCCGGCGTCGGCGGTCTGTGGCAGGTAGGCCGTACCGGTGTAGGAGCCGCCGTGGACGTCGTAGGGGACCACCAGGACGTGGTAGGTGCCCGAGGCCTTGGGGATCACCGTGGCCTCCGGGTCGGCGGTGCCGGCGCTGGTGGCCACCTGCTTGCCACCGGCGTCGTAGACGTAGAGGTCGAAGTCGTCGGTGGGGTTCTGCCAGCGGACGGACACCGGGACGCCGCCCTCCGGGTTGTCGTCCCAGTACCCGGCCGGCACGTTCACGGTCAGGTCGAAGTGGTCGCAGACCGTGCCGCCCGGGTCCTGCGTGGCCGGAGGACAGCTGGCGGGGTTGCCGAGGGTGCCCTTGGCGTACTGCGGGCTCTGCCAGGTGACGCTCCGGTGGCCCTGGTCGAGGACGGCGGAGGCGGGGGCCGCGGCGCGGGCGGGGAGGGCGGGCCCGGCCAGGGCGGGGAGGACGGCCAGGGCCGCCAGGAGGGCGGCCCTGCGGAGGTGGGGCCGGAGTGGACGCACGGTGGTGTCTCCGTTCGGCGTTCGAGGGGCGGGTGGTCGGGGGGCCGGTGGTCAGGGAGTGCCGGACTCGCCCGGGCGAGCGGGGAGGCGCCGACGGCGCACACCGCGGGGAGCGCCGGCACACGGTCGTCCACCGCGGTTGCCGCCTTCGTATGCGCTTGATCGACTGATTGGAAATGCTTGATTGGAGGTGATTCCGCGCAGATGCGAAAGAGCTTCCTGGTTTAGTGAGTTCATGTCAACCGTTGCGGTGGCAGAAACGCCCGGCCGGTGGGCCCGGCCGGGCGTCAGTGTGGGGTGGGAGCCGGGTCTTCGGGATCCGGGCCCGTGAGGACGGCGCCTCGGCGTCAGGCGCGCAGGATCCGTACGCCGTCGGCGGCGATCGCCTCCTCCTGCGCCGCCGTGACCTCGCCGTCGGTGACCAGGTCGTGGACGTCGGAGAGCGGGCAGATCCGGGCGAAGGTGACCCGGCCGATCTTGCTGCTGTCGGCCAGGACGACCGACCGCGCGCTGCTGCGCAGGAACGCCCGGTCGGTCTGGGCCTCCATCTCGTCGTGCGTGGTGCAGCCCTCCTGGGGGGTCAGGCCGTCCACGCCGATGAACGCGATGTCGAGGTGGTACTGCGCGAGCATCCGGTCGGCGGCCGGCCCCACCAGTTCGTAGCTGGTGGTCCGGGCGATGCCGCCGACCACCACCAGGCGGATGTCCGGCCGGACGATCAGGTCGGCCGCGATGTTGACGGCATTGGTCACGATGGTGATCCCGCCGCGTTCGGCCAGGACGCGGGCCAGCTCGCTGGTCGTCGTGCCGCCGGTCAGGCCGACCACCGCGCCGTCGGGCACCAGCTGCTCGGCCGCCAGGGCGATGCGGCGCTTCTCCGCCTGCCGGGTGCCGTGCTTGTGGCGCAGCGGCAGTTCGAGGTTGACGGCGCCGGTGACCGCCCCGCCGCGGGTGCGGTGCAGCAGGCCCTGGTCGTGGAGTTCCTGGAGGTCCCGTCGGACGGTGGCCGCCGACACCCGCAGGAGCCCGGCCAGCTCGTGCACATCGGCGCTGCCCGTCTCGGTGAGGTGCGTGAGGATCCGGGAGGTGCGGTCGGCTTTGAGCATGGCGGAAGTCTAGTGCCGCGCGCGCGAGGGACGATCTTTGCGTGGAACTGCGCGGAACCGCGTGGCACCGTCGGGCACGGGCACGGTGCGGGCGCGGTGCGGTAGCCGGGCCGGGTCCGTTCATCGGCCGTCGGCCGGGCCGGTGCTGTCCCGGACGACGAGTTCGGGCCGCAGCAGCTGGATCGAGTTGGCCGGGCTGCCGGACCGGGTGAGGGTGCGCAGCAGCAGCTCGACCGCCTCCCGGGCCATCTCCCGTTTGGGGATGGCCACGCTGGTGAGCGCCGGTCGGGCCACGCCGACCTCCGGGTTGTCGTCGTGCCCGACGATCGACAGGTCGCGGGGCACGGAGCGGCCCTCGGCCCGGGCGGCCTCCAGTGCCCCCAGGGCGAGGACGTCGTGGGTGGCGAAGAGCGCGGTGATCGTCGGGTCGGCGGTGAGTGCCGCCGTCGCCGCGGCGAAGCCGCCCGCGGGGGTGGGTTCGGAGGCCGTGTGGACGGCGGCGTCGGGGACGGTCAGTCCGTCGGCGGCGAAGGCGCGCCGGAAGCCCGCGACCCGCGGGCCGTGGTCGGGGCTGGCGAGCACCGCGACGCGTTCGTGCCCGAGTTCGCGCAGGTGGCGCCCGGCGAGGTAGCCGGCCCGCTCGTAGTCGATGGTGACCACCGGGAAGCGGTCGGGGGCGTCGGTCTCCCAGGCGCACAGGGCGACCGGGAAGGAGGCCTCGGCCAGCAGCGGCAGGTGGTCGATCAGGTCCCGGTCGCCGGCGATCAGCAGGGCGTCCACCGAGCGGCTGGTCAGGCCCGCCAGGTGCCGTTTGGCGCGCTCGCCGTCGAGCCGGGTGGTGCAGAGCAGCAGGTGGTAGCCGTTCGCGTCGAGGACGTCCTCGACCTCCTCGACGATGTCGGGGTAGAAGGAGCCCGTCACGGTGGGGACGAACAGTCCCACCGTCCTGGTGGCGCCGGTGGCCAGGGAGCGTGCGACCAGGTTGGGGGTGTACCCCAGTTCCCCGATCGCGGCGCGCACCCGGGCCGCGGTCGCCGGGCTCACGGCCCCCCGCCCCCGGATGACGTTGGAGACGGTCTGCTTCGTGACCCCGGCGCGCTCGGCCACGTCCTGCATCGTCACCATGACTGGATCCTTCGACTTTACCGGTCAACTTGCCTTCGGTGAAAGGTAGGGCACCGGTGAGGGGGCGTCAAGATTGATCAAACCCCCGCCCTGGCTCGTCACTTGAGAGTTCCTTGCGTGAACGGTGTCGAGACACCGCGGTCCTGAGCAGGTTTTTGCAAGGACTCTTGATTTACCGGTCAACCCGACCGTATCGTCCCAGCCATCCAGCCGCTCCCCGTCCTCGGGCCCCGGCTGACGACACGTCTGCGCGGCATCTCGCGCCTCCGAGAGGAACCACCCATGGGGAGAACGACCATGCCCGCCGCCCGCGTCGTCGGGGCGGTCACCGCCGTCGCCCTCGCGCTCGGAGCGAGCGCCTGCGGCAGCGGCTCGGAGGGCGGCGCGAAGGCCGCCGGCAGCTTCACCTACTGGTCGATGTGGCGCGCCGACGAGCCGCAGGCCAAGGTGCTGAAGGCCGCGATCGACGACTTCACCGCCACCACCGGCGCCAAGGTGGACGTCACCTGGGCGGGCCGGGACATCGCCAAGAAGATCGGTCCGGCGATCGCCGCCAACCGGGCCCCGGACCTGTGGGACGAGTCCGACGACAAGGTCTACGGCACCACCGCCGCGGCCGGACAGGCACTGGACCTCTCGCCGGTGCTGCAGCTGCGGGTGCCCGAGGAGGACGTCCCGGTCTCCCAGGTCCTCCCGGCCAAGTACTTCGACATGCTGCCGAAGGACCCCTCCGGCTCCAACCACTACGTGATCCCGTACGAGGTCGTCACCAACGCCATGTTCTACAACGCGGCCGACCCGGCGATCACCACCGCCATGCCGAGTCCGCCCACCGACTGGGCCGGACTGCTCAAGGTCTGTGACGCGCTGAAGGCGGCCGGGAAGGCGTGCATCGCCTCCGAGGGGGAGGATCCCTGGAGCAACGCGCTGTACTTCGACTACCTGCTCGACGGAGCGGGGGTGAACGTCGCCCGGCTCGCCGCCGACCGGACCGGCGCGACCTGGGACGACCCGGCGGTCCTCGGCGCGGCGCGGCAGGTGGAGCAGCTGGTGAGGGGCGGCCACCTGATCGAGGGCTACGACGCCACCAAGTACCCCGCGCAGGAGACCAACTGGGCGGGCGGCAAGGCCGCCTTCTACATGGACGGCAACTACGTCACCGCCGAGGTGGCCAAGCAGGTCCCGGCCGGCTGGAGGACGGCGTCGATGCTGCCGCCCGGCGCGAAGACCCCGGACGCCGCCCTGTTCGGCTTCGCGATCCCCAAGCGGGCCAGGAACGCCGCCGCCGCGCAGAAGTTCATCGCCTTCTTCCTGCAGAAGAAGCACCTGTCCGGGATCTCCACCACCGCGGGCAACCTCACCCCGCGCGGCGACATCCCGGCCCCCGCCGAACTGGCCGACGTCCAGAAGGCCCTGGAGGCCCCGACCGTGCGCCTCGGCTTCGACGGGGTGGCCGGCAGCTGGCTGTCCAAGGTCCTGAACGAGAACTACCTGGACTTCTGGCACGGCAGGACCACGGCCGACCGGTTCGTCGCCAAGTGCAAGGCCGACCAGGTCACCTACTGGCAGACCCAGGGCTGACGGTGGCGACGACGATCGAGGAGCCGCCCCGGACGGACGCCGCCCCGGGCCGGTCCGAGCGCGCCGCCCGCTCCGGCGTCGGCCCGCTGGAGCGCCAGCGCCGCCGGGTGTTCTGGCCCTTCACCGCCCCCGCGCTGATCGTGTACGCGGTGCTGTTCGTCGCCCCGGTCGGCTACGCCCTGTGGACCAGCCTGTACGCGTGGGACGGCATGGGCGAGATGGAGTGGCGCGGCCCGCGGAACTACCTCCTGCTGTTCCAGGACCCGAGGTTCCGCACCTCGCTGTTCAACACGCTCGAACTGATGGTCGTCGGAGGCACGATCACCTTCGTGCTCAGCTTCGCGCTGACCCTGGTGCTGCGCGAGATGCGGGCCAGGCTCTTCGCCCGGTCGGTGCTGTTCTTCCCCTCGCTGGTCAACGGCATGGTCTTCGGCATCGCCGCCGGGTTCCTGTTCTCGCCCACCGGCCCGGTCAACCAGGCGCTGAAGGTCTTCGGGGTGACCACACCGCCCAAGTGGCTGTCGACGGACAACCTGCTCCCGATGGTCCTGGGCACCCTGGTCTGGACGGCGACCGGCTACTACACCTCCATCATCATGGCGGCGGTCGACCAGATCCCCGACTACCTCTACGAGGCGGCCGAACTCGATGGTGCCGGCCCCTTCCAGCGCTTCCGGCACATCACCCTGCCGTGCGCCTGGGACGTCATCGCGGTATCTGCGCGGTGCTGTGGACCGTCAGCTCGGTGAAGATCTTCGAGCTGATCCTGCTCTACGGCGGCAGCACCAACGCCTATCCGCCGGTGAGCAGTTGGAATACCGCCGTGTACGTGTACGCCGAGGCCTTCCCGCAGGGCACCGTCCCCCGGCTGGGCACGGCCACCGCCGCCGCGATCGTCAGCCTGGCCATGGTCACCCTGATCACCGTCGTGCTGCGCCGGCTGCTGCGCCGCGAACCGGTCGAGTACTGACCCGTCGCGTCCCGGCCCCCCGCACCCAACCGGAAAGGTCCCTCCCGTGCGACGCAGTAACCGACCCACCGGACCCGCGAGCAGGATCGGCACGGCCGCCGTCTGGATCGTCGTCGCCGCCGACCTGCTGCTGCTCCTGTGGATCCTGCTGACCTCGCTGCGCAGCGGCCCCGACATCCTGCGGCACGGCTTCGGCCTGCCGACCAGCCCGGACACCGGCAACTACACCACCGCGCTCGACGAGGGCGGCTTCGCGCGGGCGGCCCTCAACAGCGTGCTCACCGCCGGCCTCTCCTCCGCGGTCGCCGTCGCCCTCGCCGCCCCCTGCGCCTACGCCCTCGCCCGGCGCCGCTCGCGGACCTCCTCGGCACTGACGATGAGCTTCGCCATGGGCCTCGGCGTGCCCGGCCAGGTCCTGGTGGTGCCGCTGTTCATCGGCCTGTCCCGGGTGGACCTGACCGACAGCGACCTCGGCCTCGGGCTGGTCTACGTCGGCCTGGCGATGCCGTTCACCGTCTTCCTGCTGACCGGCTTCTTCCGCGGCGTCCCCGGCGTGCTGGAGGAGGCCGCCGTCCTGGACGGCGCCGGCCCGCTGCGCACCTTCGTCCAGGTGGTGCTCCCGGTCGCCCGGGGCGGACTGGTCACCGCCTTCCTCCTGCAGTTCATCACCGCCTGGAACGAGACCCTGTTCGCCCTCGTCCTGACGAACAGCCAGGGAACGACCACCCTCCCGGTGGCGCTCTCCTCGTTCGTCGCGGCACAGCAGTTCAACGGCCTGGACTTCGGCACGATGTTCGCCGGGGTCTGCATCATCCTCGCCCCGATGATCGCGCTCTTCTCCTGGATGGGCTCGCGGATCATCCAGGGCATGACAGTTGGGATCGGCAAGTGACCTCGACCCTGCGCACCGACCCGCTCCGCATCGACGGGACCCCCGATCCGGTCGGCGGCACCCTGCCGATCCTGCACGGCCTGCCCCGGCAGACCGGCGCCGGCGCCGGGGTCGACGACGAGATGCGCCGCAACCTGGCCTACGGGGTGCCCGACACCCTGCTGCCGTACACCCGGCAGAGCGGGTACGACCGCGTCCGTACCGAGCGTGAACTCCCGTGCGTGGTACTGGAGAACGAGACCCTCACCGCGACCTTCCTGCCCTCCCTCGGCGGGCGGCTGTGGTCCCTGCTCCACCGCCCCACCGGGCGGGAGCTGCTGCACCGCAACCGGATCCTGCAGCCCGCCAACCTCGCCCTGCGCGACGCCTGGCTGGCCGGCGGGGTGGAGTGGAACCTCGGCGCCACCGGGCACTGGCCGCTGACCTGCGAGCCGCTGCACGCCGTCCGGGTGCGCGCGCCCGACGGCACCCCGGTCCTGCGGATGTACGCCTTCGAGCGGCTGCGGCGCCTGGTGCTGCGGATGGACAGCTGGCTGCCCGCCGGCTCCCCGGTGCTCTACGTCCATGTCGCCGTGCACAACCCCGCACCGAGCGAGACGCCGGTCTACTGGTGGTCCAACATCGCGGTGCCCCAGGACCGGGACGT
The DNA here is from genome assembly GCF_001182915.1 of Kitasatospora sp. MY 5-36. Classification (NCBI taxonomy): domain Bacteria; kingdom Bacillati; phylum Actinomycetota; class Actinomycetes; order Kitasatosporales; family Streptomycetaceae; genus Kitasatospora; species Kitasatospora sp. MY 5-36. Next base: position 451 of record NZ_LFVW01000024.1, on the reverse strand, counting down.
GCGCGTCCTCGGCCCGGCCGACCACGCCTTCCACTGCGACTACGTCAGCGACCTGCGCCGGGTGGCCTTCCCGGAGGCCGACGGCGCCGACCGCAGCTACCCCGGCCGGGCGGCGCGCGCCGCGGACTACTTCCTCGACCTCCCCGGCGGCGAACGCCCCTGGATCGCCGCGCTGGACGGCACCGGCGCCGGGCTCGTCCAGACCTCCACCGCCCGGCTGTGCGGACGCAAGCTGTTCTGCTGGGGCACCGGCACCGGCGGCAGGCACTGGCAGGAGTGGCTCTCCGGCCCGGACTCCGCCTACCTGGAGATCCAGGCGGGCCTGGCCCGCACCCAGCTGGAGCACCTGGCGATGCCCGCCGGCGCCACCTGGTCGTGGACCGAGGCGTACGGGCTGCTGCAGGCCGATCCCACGGCGGTGCACGGGAGTTGGGACGTCGCCCGGAAGGCC